>DMQW01000386.1 GCA_003455565.1 Limisphaerales bacterium | reverse complement strand
GACGTCCTTGCGCCGGCCCATCCACCTCCCAACGGGAAAGAAATTGGTTTGAACGCTCTCCCTCATCCCGGCCTTCTCCCCAAGGAGAAAGAGAATCGTCCGCCGCTTTTCTGAAAATTCGTGCGACTGGATTGGCCGGACGCGCATCCGCAAAACCAGAAACGTGCCACCGCCATTCCTTCTCCCCGGGGGAGAATAGCCCTGTTGGCTTCTGCACAACGGAAAATTCGCGTAAGCCGCGCCCATATACCGCCGAATCGCCAGCGCCGGAAACCCATCCCGACGGCCATCCAGACACCCGGCGATTACATCCAAGCCAAGCGCTATGAAAAGGGGCTTCACCCCTATCAGGTAGCGGGGAAAATGGGGATTGCAGCGTCGCTTGTTTCGGCTTGGGAACGCGGAACCAGCACGCCAGACGAGAAGCAATGGCAGATGTTGAGCAACTTGCTATCGTTCGATTCTGGAGTGGATTTGCCGAAACCTCACAGGTGACTGCCTGTTGGCTTTTACACAGTCAAAAAGTTAGCACTTAGCAGCCAAAAACTGTGCTGGCAACGAAAGTCGTGCGCGATGTTGCCTTTTTGCGACCGCAGTATAACCGTCGCCCGGAAGGACGTTGCACCGGTTTGGACACGGAGTTTCCCAATCGCCAAAGTGTTCACTCGCAAATGGAATGTCGTTTGGGAAATTCTCCACTTCATCTAACTTTATACTTGAAAACTGCAATCAAAAGTTGGAAATTCTTACCATGACAAGCACCATTACAACCAAAGGTCAGACGGTCGTGCCAAAGGAATTGCGTCAGAAATTTGAACTCGCCTCCGGCGCTGTCTTGGATTGGCACGCCGATGGTGATTCCATGCGCGTGGTTAAATTGACACGATTCGCAAAAGGCAGCTTCATTCAGGCACTGCGTCGTCTGGGCCGCGTGCCAGCCGCTCCGCGTGACCACCAGCCTGTGGAGGCCGCTTGAGATTCCTGCTCGACACCAACGTCATTACCGAAGTCGCCAAGCCACGACCCAACGCCCGCGTGTTGAACTGGCTTTTGGCGCATGAAATGGCGAGCGGCATCCCCAGCGTGGCCGTCGCCGAGCGATACCAAGGAGCGCATAATGCGCCCAAGGAACAGCGTGTCCGTTTGCTGGCGGAAGTGGATCATTTTATCCGCGAGTTTGGGGAGACCGTGGTTCCGTTTGACGCGGAAGCGGCCAAAGTATGGGGCGAATATGTTTCGCGTCCCGCCTTGAAACAAAACCCCCGCAGCTACCCGGACACGCAGATTGCCGCCATTGCCTTGAGCCGGGGATTAACCGTGGTCACGCGCAATACGCAGGATTTCCCGGAAGTGCCCGTGCTTAATCCGTTTGAGGATTAAACTGCAACCGGCTTTTCATTCCTGTCCGCGCGGGCAACCGTTTCTACACCTCACCCGCCGAACTGTCCCCACCTTCGCGCAAAGCCGAATGGCTGAAAATAAATCGTAACGACGTTTCACGAATTGGCTAAACTCCAGAGCGGCGAACTGCTTATTTGCACCAGCTATCCTGGTAGTGGCACCGTGGCATTGCTCCGACGCTTGCCTCCAAAAATTGATTGCTGGCATTTTGGCGACAGCGATGAGGCCGGTTTTGAAATTCTTCGGGTGCTCCGGGATAAATCAGGGCGCGATTTCCGTCCGATGCACATGCAAGCTGGTAGAATTCCGTTTGAGCAAGAATCTCTTGGCCGCCCGACACATAAATCTTGGCCGTTCTACCGACAATAATACTGACCATGTAAACGGCGCTTTGACTGGCCGGCTTTCCTGCGGGCACTCGGAAACCGGCCAGACAAATCGCCGCAATGGAAACCTGGACGGTCGCGCACTCAACGGTCATTTTAAAACCGCGCTCAACTCCGCCGTCGTCCGTTCATGCCACTCCCGACCTGCTCCGTTTCGCTGCCGGTTTCAGAACGCCCGTTCAGTGCTTCGTCATTCGCACATCAGGCAGCAATTTAAGACGTTCAGTCGAACGAAATCTCTGGCGGCTTTCTGGAATTGGAAAGCCGCTCATTTTGGTTAGACACCATCCCCTTATCAAAAAATAAGGCTGCAAGTCGAGCAATGGCCACGCAATTTCCGCGCAGCATCCGGCATGGCGTCCGGCGCAATGCCCACCGAATCATCCGGGCAACATCCGGGCAATGTCCGCTCAGTATCCGCGCAACAGCCAGGACGTGTCCCGGCAATTTCCAAGAAACGTCTGGGATTTGACCGGACAATTCCACACAGTCTCCGCACAGTGTCCGCAGAGTATCCGGCGTAGCATCCGCGCAATATCCGGTGAAACATCCCGGCAATTGCTAGGCAACTGCTAGAAGTGTCCGAGCAGTTGGCGGGAAACGTCTCACACAACGCCGGTGAGTGTCTGCACCATGGTTGACGTAACGGTTCGCAAGTGACTTGGCAATTTCCGCTGAAGTCCGCGCCGCAGATCACGAAGCAGACAGGTTGGCGTCCACGGAGCAGTTCGCGTGTTGTCCGGCATGGCGCCCGGGCGACATTCAATGAATCATACAGACAATTCCCGGGCAATTTCCGCATGAATCGCGCAGCGGCTAGGAATCTTTCAGAGATTTTCCACGTTCTTTCCACGGCCACGGCTTTTCCGTGACCACGCACATTCCACTTTTGCGACCCGTCCACAAACATGCCCGCGCCAGTCCGTAATCTGACCGTGGGCGCAAATTGACCTTGGACATGTCCACTGCACATCCGCGCACAATTCGAATCCGAAAAATTCCGTGGCAGATCCAAAGTCGCGACCAGATCGGTCGGAGTTTTGCTAAACCGAGCGTGCCTCGCGCTTCTATTATATGGCTCGCTCGCGCCGTCAATGTCGTGCGCCCTGCCACCCGTCGCCTCCACATTGACTGCGCTCCATTCGCCAAAACGGATTGCGCTTAGGAAACACGCTCGGAGTCTGCATGGCTGGCCATAAGACTGTTCGGAACGACCACGCGGTGATTGTCATCCGTCCTCAGCAAGGTGTAACCGAGGGTAAGACTTTCCACGGTGCCGGTTTCCAAACCGGTTGGCGCAGTCACATGCAACCGGTCGCCCAGCTTGAATGGCCGGTAAAGCAGCAAGGAAATTCCCGCAATCAAGTTGCCAAGAGTATTTTGCGCCGCGAAGCCGACTATCAACGAGATCATGCCTATACTAGTCAACGACGCCGCGCCCAAACCGGACAGAGCTAGGATGAAATGCGCATACGCGGCAAACGCGAAAACATAGACCGCGTAACGGGTTAATTTTGCGAGGAACTTGACGGCCTTTAGGTCAAGGTGCTCGTGTTTGTCGTGCGCCAGCATCCGTTGCACGGCCAGACGTAACGTGCGCCCGACAATTCAAGCTGGAAACGCGAAAATTACAGCGAACAGGAAGCCCACTTGCAGCGTGGATGGATCGGCCAACCCGCCGGTTTTTGTTATGCATTTCATTCCAAAATGTTTTGTTTGTGTGCTTTAAAAAAGACTGCTTTGTATCATTTGAAAGGCCATTCATTTGAACTTCAACACCGTGATTGAATGCGGCTGAAAGTCATACTTCGTTTCGTCGTTGTTAAAAATGGGCTGCCATTGCTTTTGGATCGGCTGAATTTGTTGGGTCATGGTCGCCGTGTTCACCTCGTAAAGGGAACCGGACAGCTCTTCGACATCGGCAACGGGATGCGCGGGTGAATATCCGTGAATCCGAATTGACGCCGACGCAACTTTCTCGCCAAGATTGACCACCTTCAGAACCAATGTCTTCCCGTCTTGGCTGAGCTGGCTGCTGACATCCAGGTCATTATTCGAATCGCTGACGCTGCTCCGGACTTCAACCGGCTGATAATTTGCCGAATACATCTTCGTCACATAGCCCGGCGGTTGCAGCCAGACTTGTGACGGGTCCAGGAACAGCAAGCCTTGATTCCAGCCATTGTTATTCTGGCCGTCGGGCTGGAGACAATTCGCCGAGCAAGTGATGGGCAGGCGTCCGTCGCGCTGAATCGCGTTCACTGCCAGCGCATTGGCCAACGCTCTCCGCTGCGAGTGATTATTCGCATTCAACTCAAAGACCAGCACTTTGTGTTTCGCGCCATCGGCGATTTTGTCCATCGCATCAATGTAGGAGAACATTGAGTCCAAGGTGCTGTCGGGCCGCGGGCCGTCCGTCCAGACATGCACATCAAACCATACTTCGCGGTTATGCTGTTTCGCGAGTTGTAGAATTTTCTGATGCCCGGTCAAGGTCGTGATGCCACTGTCCGCGCCGGTGAAGTTGAACGGGTCGGTGATTACTTTGTGATATCCAAAATCGCCTACAATCAAAATGATGGCGGGATCTTTCGCCCAAATCGCTTCGGCCACGGCCTTGAATTTTTCAAAGTAGTTGTCATCAACGCGCTCCTCGTTGCCCAGTTCGATGTATTTCAAACGATACGGTGCAGGATGACCGTCGGCGACCCGTTTCTTTCCCCACTCACTATCCGGTGTGCCGTTGAGGTAATCCATAAAATCAGCCATGTCATTTGGCGACTCGTTGATGTTGAGGTCGGGAATGCCGACAATTTCGCAGGCTTCGCATAGGTTCAAGAAATCAAAAATACCCCATCCGTCCGAGGAATACGGATACCATTGACCTTCATACGGCGGGCGTTGCGCGCGTTGCCCGATCATCTTCTTCCAACGATATCCTGGATTGTTGACCATGCTGCCACCGTAGCGGAGAATCGTCACGCCTTGATTGATTAATCCTTCGGCCACGTCCTTGCGAACCGGCAAATCCTTGAAGCGTCCCCACGAACCAGGCTGCAAGAAAACATAGCCCACGGAAACCGAGCCGGGCTGCTTGAGCTTGACCGCAAATCGCCCGGCCTTGTCCGCTGCGTCCGGCGTGAGATCGAAATCGAGCCGCTGCCAGTCGCCAGCCTTGAGCTTCATGGATTTTTCGGCATACACCACAGAACCATTTGTGCTTTCCAAAGCGACAAATATTTCCGTTGGCGATTTGGCCCGCGCCCAAAGATAGCCTTCATAGCTTTTGCCTTTCACAAAATTCATGCCCCAGCGATTGAGGCTTTGGTTCTCGATTCCGATGGCACCTGAACCGCCGGTAAAAGTGATTTGCTGACTTTGATTGCCGGAAAATGCCGCCTGCGATTCAAGGGAAAAACTTCCCTTGACCGCGCCCTGCCGGATCGGGCGCCACATGCCGCTCACGCTGTCCGCTGGATTATTGCCAGCGTCATATTCAAACGCCACCATCTGCTGCGGTGCACCGGTGGCAACGGAGAGATTACGAAACAAGACCTTGTGCTGCCAGATCCGCAAACCCACTGTGCCGGTCGCTAGCGGATGCTCATTGTCCTCGAATTGCATTATGCTCTTGCCGTTGACGAGCACCTCGAAGGAGTTGGTGGTCATGCGAACGGTCAACTTAATCCATTCGTTGACCGGCACGTCGCACGGCACGCTGCGGATTGGCTCCCAATTCTGACGATGCCGACCCACCACCAATTGCCCCGGCCTTTGGAGCGACACTTCATAACCATTGAAAGCATCCGAGCCTTTGCCAGCATCACTGACCTTGAGTATCAAACCTCCATTACCGCCGGTTGCTTCCGTCAGCTTCACGTCCACACTGACCTCGCCCACGGACAACGCCGGACCGTCCCAGACAATTTTTGATCCATCGCTGCCAACGCCCTGAACACTGCCGTCGTCCGCCAGCGTCCAGCGACCCTCGTAAGCTTTAAATCCTTTTAACGGCAGTTGTGCAGCGGGTTCGGCAAAGCTTTCGCCAAAAATCATCTGGCTATCTATGCCGCCATAAATTTCGTGGTTCACATCCTCGATGCACGCTCCAGTCAGATAAGGCGAATTGGTGTGAAGCACCTGATCCGCATTAACAGTGATGGTGGCGCCTTTCGCCTGACCAACCGTCGTAAGCACACTGAGAATTCCCGCCAAGATGGCAGCCGCTTTTATCAAACCGGTTTGATTTTTCATTTTATTTTTTGTTTTGATTTCTTCCAGGCAGTCTATTTGACAATACGATAAAATGCCAGCTGACTGGTCATGGGCACTTTTATCAAAAATATCCCATTCGTCAGGATGTATGACGACACCGCTGCCGGTGCCCAGGACGTACCCGCTCCAAGTTTGGCGGATGTTTGAAGTGAGTAGCCGGTAATATAATCCGGCCATGTGAACGCCAGATTTTGCCCGGCGGTTGCGATAGACAGTTTTGGCACGGGCAAAGAATTGGGGCCCGAGGCATAATCATCGGCAATTTGCGCCGTCTCCATCGCTCCGCTATACATCCGGAACTCATCGATTGTGGCCACGCCACAATAGTCGCCCGTATATGAAGATTTGCCAAGATAGCTATGCGCATTGACGATGGCCGAAATAGACAGGGTCACATTACTGTTAATTCCCATGAGAACGCCATTGGTGTAAACAGCCATATACCCGGCAATGGAATCCCAAATTAACACCAAGTGTATCTTGCCCTGATTGTCCAATACGGGCGGCACGACAATATTTTGGACTGAGGAATTGCCAGGGTCGGTGCCCGACACTTCAAAATTAATACAGTTGGGCGCATAACCACTATGCGGGGTAAAATCCAGACAGTAACGACCATTACCGGTATTGGGGTTTGTGTCGCCAAAATCAATCAGGCGACCCCAAGTATTATTGGTTCCGAATGCAACCCAAAATTCAAATGTCACCGCAGTATAATTGGTGCTTGTGAGTAGATAAGGCGGCAATTCCGCATAATTTGTATTCTGGTTCAAACCGCCCAAAACCAGGTTGCCATTCCCATCAATGCGGGCACCGCCGTGAATAATGCCGTTGGTAACGCCCAGCACTGAATCAACGAACTGAGTGGAGTTGGCCGGTTCGTTAAAGCTCCAACGATGAGTAAGAACAACCGACGGAGTTAATGGCGATGTCGTCGTTTGCCCTTGAAACGTGATGATGGTAATGGAGTTTGAGGCAAACGTATAACTGGTGCTGTTGCCATTGTAGTTGTGCTGCCAACTGGTGTTCGCCGGCGTGACGCCAAAAGGAGCTTGTGCGGTATTGACTGAGCTTTGAGAGGCGGCAAGCACTTGGACGGCGGCCGTGGGATTGATCGGCAAGAAACCGGAAAGGTTAATCGTGGCGGATTCCGGGGAGCTGTTGAGATTCACCACTTTCAATACCAGTTTGCCGCCGTCCTGGCTGCATTCGGCGCTGACATCCAGGTCATTATTGGGATCGGTAACACTGCTCTGAACTTCAACCGGCTGATAATTTTCTGAATACATCTGCGTCACATAGCCAGGCGGTTGGAGCCACACTTGAGAGGAATTGAGAAACAACAACCCCTGGTCCCAGCCGTTGTCGTTCTGGCCGTCCGGCTGGAGGCAGTTGGCCGACGTGGTAATCGGCAGCCGCCCATCCCGTTCAATGGCATTGATCGCCAGCGCATTGGCCAACGCTCGCCGCTGCGAATGGTTGTTCGCGTTCAACTCAAATACCACCACCTTATACCTCGCTCCATTGGCGATCTGCCCTAACGCATCGTCATACGAAAACATCCCCGCCAGACTGCTGTCGGGCGTCGGCCCGTCTGTCCAAACATGCACATCAAACCACACTGCCCGATTATTTGTCTGGGCCAGTTGTAAAATCTGCTGGTGCGCCGCCAGTGTCGTGATGCCCGAATCGGCACCGCTGAAACTGAACGGATTACTAATGACCTGATGATAGGAAAAATCCCCGACCACAAGGATCACGTTCGTGTCCGCAGCCCAAATGGCCTGGGCCAGCGCCTGAAATTTTTGGTAATAAGTGCTGTTCAAGGTTTCCTCATTTCCTAACTCAATGTATTTCAAATTGTAGGGTTGCGGGTGCCCGTCTGCCATCCGTTGCGCGCCCCAGACCGTGTTCGTCAAACCGTTGACGTATTGCATAAAATCGGCCATGTCCTGTGGAGTTTCATTGATATTGAAATCAGGCACGCCCAAAAATCCGGCCGCTTCACAGAAGTTCAGGAAGTCAGGAATGCCCCATCCATCCGAGGAATACGGATACCAGGTGCCAGTGTATGGCGGACGTTGATCTCGCGGTCCAATCATGTTTTTCCAGCGATATCCCGAGGCATTGACCATCGAACCACCGTAGCGTAAAACGGTGATTCCTTGGTTGATCAACCCCTGCACCACGTCCTTGCGCACCGGCAGCCCTTGAAAGCATCCCCATGGTCCGGGCTGTAAAAACGCATAACCCACCACAACGGAGCCTGGTTGTTTCAGCTTGATGCTAAAGCGCCCGTTGGAGTCGCTGGCAGCCGGTGTCAGGTTAAAAGTAAGCTGCTGCCAGTTGTTGCTGGTCACCGGAAGACTTTGCTCCGCATACACTGCGGATTCGTCCGCGCTCTCCAATGACACCCGGATGGTCGTTGGCACATCGGCCCGCACATCAAGGATTCCAGTGTAAAGATTGCCGCCGACAAAGCTCATCCCCCAGCGGTTAAGTCCCTGATTGGCCAGACCAATCGCTCCAGTTCCACTAGTAAAGGAGAGCACCTGGCTTTGCGTTCCGACAAACACATTCGTGGTCTCCAACGAACATTGGCCCGAGGCGGTGCCCGCGACGATCGGACCCCACATCCCACTGACACTTCCATTTAAACCATTGCTGGCGACCTGAAACGGAATGTTAGTGGCATTGATAAAGAGATTTTGAAACTGCGCGTCCTGCTGCCATGTGCGCAATCCCACCTGTCCGCTGTTGAGCGGCTGTTGTATGTCGGTGTATTGCAGTATGCTGTTGCTGTTGACGAGGATGTTGAGCGAGGCGTTGGTGTATTGCACCTCCAAGATAATCCATTGGCCGATTGGGACAGAACAGGATACCTGACTTAATGATGTGAAGTTCTGGACATGCCGTCCCAGCACCAGATAACCCGCCGGTGCCAATGAAATTTCATAACCATTAAAAACATCCGCACCCACACCAGCCTGGCTGACTTGGAGAATCAAACCTGCATTGCCCCCAGCGTCGCTCGAAAACCACAACTGCACGCTGACATCCCCGCTCGACTGGTTAAATCCATTGTAGACAAGCTTGGGCCCGCTGCCGGACGCCGCCTGCAAAACCCCGTTCGTCGGCAGCCAACTGCCGCCGTATGCCGTAAAACCCAGCAGTGACGTTGCCGAAGAAGCCGGCTCCTGGAAACTTTCACCGAAGATCATCTGGCTGTAAAGGCC
>DMQW01000475.1 GCA_003455565.1 Limisphaerales bacterium | reverse complement strand
GTATGAATTCTCAAACAAACTCTTAAAGTTCCAGTCTGGCGGCCTTCGGAAACGAGAGCCGCTTTTTTAATGCCGGCGGGAATGAGTGTGGCTCAAATCTTTTGGCCGGGTTGGTTCACTGACTATTTATTCCATTGCAATTGAGCGGACGCTTTTCGACAATCATTCAAATAGTGGGCGCAGGCACTGGCTTGCAATTTTTTTTAAGAACGCACTTATGATTTCAAACGAACGACCATCGCCTTACGGATACCGGCCTCCAATGCAACCCCGACCACCGGTTCAGGAAGACACCCTCAAATACGGACAGGTGGAGATCGAGCACACGAGCTTTGTGTTCATGCTCAAGCAAAACCCGCGTGGGCGGTTTTTGCGCATCACTGAAAAGACCGGGGATGCCTTTGGTTGCCTCATCATTCCAGACTCCGGGCTGGAAGCCTTCAAACAGATGCTGGACAAAATGCTCCAGGCTGCCAACGAACCACCGCCAGCGGCAAGCCCCGATGCCAAGCACACTCTCAAAACCGAACAGGTGCAGGTCGAACGCAAGAGCTTTACCTTCGTGCTGGAGCAGGATCCGCGCGGGCGGTTTTTGCGCATTATCGAAACGACTGGTGGCCGCTCCAATGACCTCATCATTCCGGCCAGCGGACTGGAAACATTTAAGAATCTGGTGGATGAAATGCTCAAGGCTGCGAACGAACAACCCTTGACCGCCGCCGCCGGGACGGAAGCGCACCCATGGACGCCACCAGTGGACGACATCCTCAAAAACGGACAGATGCAGTTGGAACGCAAATCTTTCACCTTCCAGTTCAAGAAAAATGCGCTGGGAAGGTTTCTGCGCATCGTGGAGGACAAAGATGGTCGCCTCAACACCATCATCATTCCGGCCGAGGGACTGGAGGAATTCAAAAAATGGGTGGTTGAAATGGCCAAGGCATCGAAAAAACTGAAGGAGTGATGAGGTGGGAAAGTTAGTTTTTTAGCTCGCCCTCATCCTAACCTTCTCCCCCAGGAGAAGGGACAGCGATTGCACATTCCCGGTTTTGCGGATAATTGTCCGGCAAATCCAATCGCGCGAATTTTCAAGGGGACGGCGAACGATCCTCCTTCTCCGTGATGTAGGAGACGACGTGAGGAGGCTCTGACTGAAAATCTGCAACTGAATTTGAAATGAGTCTCGTCACCTCGACTCCTACAAAATCAAAATGTCGGGTAGCCAAGTCTCAAAATTCTCAACTGGACGGCTTTCATTCATCACAGCAGTTTCCGTAAATCTTTACCTCCGAAAATCTGGTCGAGCATGACTTTGACGTAGTGGCTGGCGTGCCAGTCGCAATGGTAATAAAAGCTGCCGGTCACGGGTGAATTCAGAATGAAGAATGCAGAATGAAGAATTGGCAAACACGCCGGTTTCATCATTCTGCCTTCTTCCTTCTGCATTCGTCTCGGCGGGGCATCGGGCAGCTTGGCAAGCTGTTCCAGATTGTCGCCGCAATAAACCACGCGGGTGTCGAGGAGGGCGGAAGATTTCGCGCCGGAAGATTTCTTTGCCATGCCGGAGATTAGAGAAGCGCGTCGGCGGCGGCGTCAAAACAGACTTTACCGGGGTGTGTAGGCCGCAGACATTTCGCTTTTTGGCGGCACACACGCGGCGGGGCAAATTCTCACCTTGAAAAACGGCGCAGAAAATCCGCCGTCCCGCTTGGCGGGACGGCGGATGATTTTAGAAATGAAACTTAACGAACCGGCGCAGTTTTCAAGCCCAGCGCCCATTCAATGCCGCCGAGGACATGCTGCTGATACGCCTTGCTGATGGCGGCGTCATTCTTCCGGTCTTTGATGGCGGGGTCGGTGTCCCAAACATCTTCGCGATGGCCGAGCGAGGTGTAGAAAACTTTTCCGTCGCCGTAAGGCTTGCACCACGAAACGGGGAAATGTCCGGCGGAACTGTTTTCCGGATGCTGGTCGAGGATGAGCAGGTCGTGAACCTTCGTCGCGTCGTAGTTCTTAAACTGGTAAATCTCCTCCTGCGAAATCGTCCAGGATTTGCCGAGATGCGCCGTGGCCGGGTTTTGCGGGTCCTGGTTCAGACATTCCACGCTCACTTGCGGGCCGTGATGCGCAAATTCGCCGCCGAGCATCGCCACAAAATCCGGCCAGCCGTGAAACGTGTCGCTCGCCGCATGGATGCCAATGAACGCATGGCCGGCCTTGATCCAGTCGAGAAAGCCCTGCTTGTCGGGAATCGGCAGGGCGCCGGTGGTGCTGACAAACGCGACGGCGTCGTAATTCTTCAACGACTCCGGCGACAGTTTTTGCAGAGACGCTTTCAAGCTCTCATTCCACTTATCCTCGGCGACCTTGAACGCCGCCTTTTCGTCGTCGGTCGCATCGCGTTTCAAATCGCGCGGTTTGTCCGGCGGCTGGTGCACAAAGTCCACGGTGAATTCGCCGCTGTCTTTCGCAAGCTGCTCCAGGACTTTTTCCGATGTTGGAATTGAACTGTGCCGGAAACCGGTCGTGGTGGTAACCACGAGAACTTTTTTGGGCGCGGCCTGCAGGGAAGTGATCGCCAGCAAGGCCACCAGAAGTGTTGAGAGGATTTTCATTTTGTTTGTTTTAATGTTGTTTGTTTTTAATTGTCGTTCAAGGTTCATTGACCAGCGGCACCGGCCGCACCCAGATGTTACGGAAGGAAACGGAGTTGTTGTGATACTGCAAGGCGATGGGGCCGGTCGGGCCGTGCGGCGTGTATTTGCCGGGACTCTTCCAGTTGGTCGCGCCGCGATACGCCTGATGATTCTGCACGACGACGCCGTTCAACGTCACGGTCACATACGCCGGCGATTCCACGGCACCGTCCACGCCGAAACGCGGCGCGGTGAAGATGATGTCGTAAGTCTCCCACTCGCCGGGCGGACGGCACGCGTTCGCCAGCGCCGGATGCTGCCCGTAAAGTCCGCCTGTCCCGCCGTCTGCGTAGGTTTTATTGCCGTAGCAGTCGAGCACTTGAATTTCATACTGCCCCATGAAAAAAATACCGCTGTTGCCACGGCCCTGTCCGTCGCCCTTGCCCGGCACCGGCTCGCGAAATTCGAGATGAAGCTGGAGATCGCCAAATTTCTTTTTGCTGACGATGTCGCTCTTGGCGGAAACCATCACGCCGTCCTCGACTTTCCACGGCGCGGGATTGCCTTGCTTGTCGGTCCATTCGGAAACGTCCTTGCCGTCGAACAACACAATCGCATCCGCCGGCGGCTTGGCGTTTTCGCTGAACGTGCCGGGCGTGACGACCGGCGGCTGCGGCCGCGCCGGATCGTGAACGTGCCACTTGCCGTCCGGCTGCATCGGCGTGTCTTGAAAACCCGCGACGCCGTCAATGACGACCTCGACGTTCTTCGGCGTGGCTGGCGTTTGAGCCAGCGCCGGAGCGGACACCACGGCAGCCAGCAAGGTGACAACAATAATTTTATTTTTCATTTTGATTTTAGAGTTTGGGGAGCTTCGTCCACTTCGCGTTGGACGCGGCGGACTTTACAGATGTTTCAATAAACGCGATGCCGGTCCAGCCGTCCTCGATGTTGGCGTATTTGCTGCCGTCGCACGCAAACTTCTCGCCGGCCTTCCACTTGCGCACGTCCACTTCGAAGCAGCGATGCAGGCGCGCGAAGGCGTCATGGAACGCTTCGGGATGTCCCGCCGGAATCGTCGGCTCGGCCATCAGGTCTGCGGGCAAATCTTTCGGCAGGAAACCGTCGCCGCCCGTGACCGCGCCGCGCCAATAGACGCGGTCCGGCTGGTTCGGCAAATTGATCGTGATGCTTTCCGGTTCTTCCTGACGCCAGCGGAGCGTGCCTTTGCTGCCGGCGACGACGATACCGAGATCGTTCTTGGAGCCGATGCAAATCTGCGACGCGCGCACGAGCGCCCTGCCGCCATTGCTCAATTTGCAATAGATCGTGAAATGATCGTCGAGCTGGCGGCCTTCGACAAAAGTTTCCATCTGCGCGGAAACTTCCGTGACGTTCAAGCCCGTGACGTAACGAAGTTGCATGAGCGCGTGCGTGCCGATGTCCCCGCCGCAGCCGGAGCCGCCCGCGCGTTTGGGGTCAACGCGCCACGCCGCCTGCTGCTGGCCGGTCGCTTCGAGCTTCGTTGCGAGCCAGCCTTGGATGTAATAGCTGTCCACCCAGCGCACGTCGCCGAGCAATCCGCTCGACACGATGTAACGGCTGAAGCGGCTCATCCAATGGCCAAGATAAGTGTGCGCCACGCCGAACGGGATGTTCAGCTTGCGCGCGGTCTTCACGAGTTCGTTTGCTTCCTTGAGATTCAGGCACAACGGCTTTTCGCAGAACACCGCGATGCCGGCCTTCATCGCTTTCATCGCCGGGTCGAAATGAACGAAGTTCGGCGTGACGATGAGGATGTAATCCAGTTTTTGATCTGCGGGCAAAGTCTGGTTCGCCGCGATCATGTCGTCGTAGGAGCCGTAACCCTTGATTGGGTAAGGCCAGTTGGCGGCTTCTTCGAGCGCGATCTTCGGATCGGGAAACAACGCGCCGGCGACGACGCGGCGGGTGCCGTCAAAGTGAATGGCCCGTTGATGAGGATGGACGATGAAAGCGCCTTTGCCGCCGCCCACCAATCCGACGTTGAGAGGTTTGTTTGACATAAATGATTTTGGAGACGGGGCAATTTATGCAAACGCCGCCGCGCCGACAAGAAGCGAGTTTTTGCCGGGGTGAATTTAAAATTTCAGCTTTTCTCCGTCTCTTAACGCTCAACCAAGAGCTACCAACCATTTCAGTTGCCGATCCGGCTGACGGATTTTGAAACCTTGCGCGACTGGACTTGTTTTGATGCCGACACCGGCAAGGATTTGGCGGTGGAAGTGCGCGAGTATTTCATTCCCGACTTTTCCAACTGGAAAGACCACGACGCCTTTGAATCCGCCTTCGCCCGGTTGAAGAAGAACCTGGAGGCTGAAAATTCAAAGAAGCCATGAACCAGCTTCCGAAGACCGCCTGGCGTTTTCTTCAATTTGATTTTACGAATGCGGTGTCGCGGGTGGCGTGGGCGGCGTGCTGCCGTTGCCGCGCTCGGTCGGAGCGCGGATTGTCCTCAAATCCGCAGCGCGTGGCCGGTCAAGCGCGCTTGGAAAAACCAATGCGTTCATGTCTGGCGCAACCGCTGCGAGTTGAGACAACTCGCGCTCCGGGGAAAAATGTTTAACGCGCCACCTCCTCCCGGCCCTCTCCCAAACTGAAACCCTCACCCGGCCTTCGGCCACCCTCTCCCATCCGATGGGCGAGGGACAGAGAAACGGGCGGTCATCATCGCGGCGCGCGGGGTGAC
>DMQW01000259.1 GCA_003455565.1 Limisphaerales bacterium | reverse complement strand
CTTCCAAAACCGTTCTGGCTTCGCCGATCTGGTTTTCATCCACGTCGCAGAGCGCCGCCACGTTGGCCCCGCAACCGAGTAATTCTTTCAAGCGGGAGCGCCCCTGACCGCCAAGCCCGATGAAACCGACGTTCAATTTTCCGTTCCCGTCCGTCGCGCGCAGGACGTTGGGAAAACCGATGGCCGCCGCGCCGCCCGCCAGTGCGGTCAGTTGCAACCAGCGGCGGCGCGAAAGTTCCTTTGCGTTTGTGGATGAAATCTTGGTCATGTTGTTTTCAGTTGTGCCGCCACGGCGACGCGGTTTCAGATAGGGACGGCTGTCAGGCGGCGGCGGTTTCAAAAAGAATGTGCGCTCGGCCGGCGATTCAAAAGGTTTTTTTTTCACGCCCGGCGGAGCGGCGACGTGAACCGCTTGGAGTTTTGAAAGTGATTTTGCCGCCCGCGCACCAGCCGGGCAGGGTTCGTCGTCGAACATCCATTGCGGAATAACGAGCGCCGGCTCTTGTTTTTGAAAATGACAATTTATAGTTATATTTAGGCAAGTTCGCATCTTGTAAAAGTGCCGCCGTCCGCATATATATTTGTCAGCAGCATGACTACCACCAAGCATTCTAAAAAAACTCCCGGCACATTGGGAACCCATCGTCCAACCAACCCCGCCTTGCTGGCGTGGGTCGGGGGAATCGCCAAACTTTGCACGCCCGACCACATTTTTTGGTGCGACGGCTCCGAGGCGGAAGACAAATTGATGCGCGAACGGATTGTGCAATCCGGCGCAGGCCTCTGGCTCAACGAAAAACTTCGTCCGAATTCGCTCCTCGTTCGCAGCGACCCGCGCGACGTGGCGCGCGTGGAACAACGCACGTTCATCTGCTCGAAGTCGCCGAAGGACGCGGGGCCGACGAACAACTGGGAAGCGCCTGCCGCAATGAAGACGAAGCTCAACGGCCTCTTCAAGGGCTGCATGAAAGGGCGCACACTTTATGTCATCCCGTTCAGCATGGGGCCGATTGGTTCGCCCATCGCGCAATACGGCATCGAGATTTCCGACAGTTCGTATGTGGTCGCGAACATGCGCATCATGACGCGCATGGGCGCGGGCGTGTATGCGCAGATTGAAAAAACCGGCACGTTTGTAAAATGTCTCCACTCGGTTGGAAGTCCGCTGGCGGCGGGCACCAAGGACGTGGCGTGGCCGTGCCAGCCAGAAAATACTTATATCACCCATTTCCCCGAAGACCGGCTTGTCATGAGTTTCGGTTCCGGTTACGGCGGCAACGCGCTGCTTGGTAAAAAATGTTTTGCCCTGCGCATCGCCTCGGTGATGGCGCGCGATGAAGGCTGGATGGCGGAACATATGCTGATTCTCGGCGTCAAGGATCCGTCGGGTAAAAAAACTTACGTCACGGCGGCGTTTCCGAGCTCGTGTGGTAAAACGAATTTCGCCATGATCATTCCGCCAAAACATCTCAAGGATGAAGGTTGGGAAGTGACTTGCATCGGCGACGATATCGCGTGGATCAAGCCATGCACTGACGGACATCTGCACGCGATCAATCCCGAAGCCGGATTCTTTGGCGTCGCGCCGGGCACGTCTTATGGCAGCAATCCGATGGCGATGGATTCCATCAAGCGCGACACGATTTTCACCAACGTCGCGCTCACCGACGCGGGCGATGTGTGGTGGGAAGGCATGACGAAAGTTCCGCCGCAACATCTGATTGACTGGAAGGGCCAGGACTGGACGCCCGATAAAAAAGGTGCCGACGGCAAACCGGTCGTCTCCAGCCACGCGAACAGCCGGTTCACCGCGCCGGCAAAAAATTGTCCGATCATTGATCCCGACTGGGAAAATCCCGCCGGCGTGAAAATCAGCGCGATGATTTTTGGCGGACGCCGCGCCACGACCATGCCGCTGATTTTCCAGGCGTTCAACTGGACGCACGGCGTTTATCTCGGCGCGACGGTCGGCTCGGAAATGACCGCCGCCGCCGCCGGCACCATCGGCCAGGTGCGCCGCGACCCGATGGCGATGCTGCCGTTTTGCGGCTACCACATGGGCGACTACTTTGCGCACTGGCTCGAAATGCGCCGGCTCGTGAAACATCTGCCGCGAATTTTTCATGTGAACTGGTTTCGCAAGACCGCCGAGGGAAAATTTCTCTGGCCGGGTTACAGCGACAACATGCGCGTCCTGAAATGGATGGTGCAACGCTGTCAGACGGGCGCGCACGCCATTGAAACTTCCATCGGCTGGGTGCCGGAATACCAGGACCTCGACCTGCGCGGGCTGGAAAAAGAAATGACGCCGGCGAAATTCAGCGAGGTGCAAAAGATTGATGCGGCGGAGTGGCATCGCGAACTGGTGCTGCAGGACGAACTGTTCATCAAGCTCTACCGCCAGTTGCCGAAGGAGCTTGTCTTCCAGCGCGAACTGCTCATTTCGCGACTTTAGGGCGGGTTTTTAAAATGGCCGGAATAAATGAACAAAATGAATTCAGGCTTGTATAAAATACTTGGGACGGTTGGGAATGGCGCTTAGTTAAGAGCATGTTTCGATGGTTTTTGTCCGCACTTGCGGTTGCGTTCCACAATCATTTCCCGCCGCGGTTTGAATGAGCCGCCCGCTGCGAAAAAATCATCGCCGGGAAAGTCGCCGCGTTGCTGGCGGCGAACAAGTTTTCAGCCGGGCGATAACTAGCCGCTTGACTTCGCACCTTCGCTCAATTCAACTCTTGCCGGTCTCCCCATGAGAATTTTGGATAAATTTTTCGCAACCGCGCCACCGCGCCATGATGCGGAGAATTCTTTTGCCGTAAATCGGCTGCCAGTCGTCGCCCGTCTGAATCGTTCCGACGCGACGCCGAGTTCCTCCGCCGCCCGAACCGGCTCCTCGAACTCCCGTCCGGGCGGTTCAGACACCCGGCGGAGCTTCCCGGACATCTGTCCGAGCTTCGCGAACGCCCGTCGGAATCGCCCAGACACCCGTCCGAGCAGCCCAGACATACATAGACAACCGGCCCTTGCTGGTGGCGGGCAAACCCGAAATCCGCCAATACAAAGCCGTGTTCTTCCTCGGCAAAAGCGAGCT
>DMQW01000458.1:2928-6388 GCA_003455565.1 Limisphaerales bacterium | reverse complement strand
GAAATAATTCACGCCCTTGAAACGGCCCCCGGCTTTGGGCGGGTTGGTATTCATGGCCTCGAACAAGTCGCCAATGAGGTCGTAGGTGCTCGCGGGCGTGGAGCAGTCCTCCAGAATTTGCGTGACGAAATACTTTGGCAGCAGGTCAATGTCCTCGGCAAAGAGCGCGACGAGCATTTGCAGGATGAAACGCTGCGCCATCGGTTGCGGCACGCCGCGCTTGACGAGTTTGCGAAAACAGTCGGCGAGACAATCGGCGGCCTGCCGGGTGACAACTTCGCGGTCGTTGTCGAAGGTTGGCTTGGGTGAACCGGGCGCGAGAAACGCCAGCGGTCCCCAACGCTCCGGCAAATCCTTGAGCGCGACCGTGTCCTTGGGCGTGTCGAGGTCGGTGTCGAAATCGTAAACGCGGAACTCGTCGAAGTTGCAAAGCACGACGTAGCGCGGGCGGTTGGGAACGAGGCGCGTCCAGTAATCGAAAGCCTGCCGGTAATGTTTCTGCAAATCCGTGCCGCGCTTTTTCATTTCAATCAGCACGACGGGTTTCCAGACGTAATCGGCAAACGCGGTGCCGCCGCCGTCTTGGTCGGATTTGCGGATGCGGAACTCCGCCGTGCCCCCGACATCAAGACAGCCGGGCTGGCCAAAGGCTTGAAAGAGCCGGTCGAGAAAGATTTTGTCCTGACCTTTTTCATCGCCCGTGATGTGCTTCTGACACCACGCGACGAATTCTGCTAGTTTTGTCCCATCCGGCATGACGGTGAGTTTGCGCGGGAAATTTATCAGCGTCAATCTGTGTTCATCGGCGTTCAACTTCACTTTCACCAGAAGTCGGGTGTGTGGCGCATCCTGCAAACGCTGAACACGCTGCTCGCCCACGTTGTCGGCGCGGGAAAAACTTTCCCGCACCGGCAACTGCTCACGGAAGTCTGGGGGCCGAACGCGGTGGAACAGACGCAATACCTGCGCGTCCACATCGCGCACCTGCGCGAAAAACTGGAGGACGACGCGGGCCGTCCCGGATTTGTTTTGACTGAATCCGGCGTTGGTTATCGCGCGGTGCAATCCGGCGACGGCCAATAATTTTCACTTCAACGGCTGCATCGTCAGCGGATCGCGCAGGGGCAGTTCCGTGAATTTGCCGCCGAGCAAATCCTGCAATTTTGCCGGATGATTCGGATGGCCGAGCAGGATTTCATCTTTGTTGCCGACGACCAGCATGACGAGTTGATCCGGCGTCAGATTTTTTTGCGCCACGCGTTGCACGTCGGCCTGCGTGACGGCCTGGATTTTGGCGCGGAAATTTTTCCAGAACTCCGGGTCTTTCACATAGCGACCGGTGAATTCATCGCGCGCGAACGCATCGGCCACGGCGGCTTTCGTCGCGAACGTGTGCGGAAAACTGTCAATGAACGAGCGTTTGGCGATGTTCAATTCCGCATCGCTCACGGGCGCGGCGGTGATTTTCTTCAATTCCTCCACGCATAGCGCCGCCGCATAGGCGACGGTGCGCGACTTGGATTGGTAGCCGATGCTGAAGATGCCCGGATAATAAACGCCGCCGGGAAAACGCGAATGCACGTCATAGGCCAGCCCTTCATCTGAACGGACGCGGCCCATCAGGCGTGAGCTGAAGCCGCCGCCGCCGAGGATGCTGTTCATCACGAGGCACGCGTAGTAATCGGGATTGTCGCGCATGATGCCGGGCAGCAGCATCGTCACGCGGCCCTGATCCACGTCCGGCTTGTTGACGAGATAAACGCCGGACGCGGCGAAAGTGAAGTTGGTGGGAATCGCGGGCGGTGTTTTATAAACGGATAAAAAGTCGCTTAATAGGGAATAAGGACAATTGCTAAAAACATTTTCCAACTTTGAAATCATCTCCTCACGGTCAAAGTCGCCAGTGACAGCAACAACAAAGTTTGAGGGCCAAAACCACTGACGATGGAAAACAAGGAGATCGCGGTGCGTGATGGAAGCGATTGAATTTGAAGTCGAATAATGGTTTTCAAAAAAGTTCTCTCCGCGCGCCAGAAAGCCCGCTTCGCGTCCTTCGATTTCGGACGAATCGTCGTTGCGCTGTTTCATTGCCTGCAGAATTTGCGATTTGCGCAGGGCAATCTTGTCGTCCTGAAAACGCGGCGCGTAAAGCACGTCGCGCAAAATTCCCAGGCCTTCGTCCAGATCTTTCGAGAGCAGATTCAAGCTGACCGTGCCTTCGGTGTCGCCGATGTTCGCGCCGAGATTGGCGGCGAGAAACGCGAGGCGTTCCTGAAGCTGGTCGGCGGAATTCGTGCCCGCACCGCCGTGCGTGAGCAGCCAGCCGGTGAGTTCGGCGAGACCTTCCTTGCCGGCGGGTTCGAGATAGGTGCCGGTGCGAACGTAAATCGTGAGGTTGACGAGCGGACGTTCGTGGTCGGGCACGATGTAGGCGACGGGACCGGACTTGAGCTGGACACGGAAATTGTCCGGCACCGGCGGCTCGTATTTGAACGGTGGAAACGAAAGTTTTTCCGGCCGGTCAGGAATGTCGTCAGCGCGGGTGGCCGTCGCCAACGTGAGTGTCAACGTGGCGGCGAGAAGAAAAACTGGAAGAAATTTCATGGTGTAAAAATTATTTTTCGGAGGTCTTGGCGGATTCTGCTTTGCGCGTGAAAGTGGCGACGGCGCGGTTTTCTTTGGTCAAATACTCGCCGGCGACGCGCTTCACATCGGCGGCGGTGACGGCCTGGATTTTGGCGTTAAAATTATTGATCTCGCGCCAGTCGCCCTCGCCTTCGTCCCAGATGAGCGAATGGAGAATGCTCATGTCGGAGTTCAATTTGCGGTATTGCGCGGCGGCAAAATTGTTTTTCACCTTCTGCAATTCCTCCGCCGGAACTTCGTCGCGCTGAAGTTTTTTGATCTCGGCGTAAATGGCTTTTTCAACTTCGTCCGGCGTGTGGCCGGTCGCGGCCTCGCCGCTGGCATCGAAGAAACCGGCCCATTTCATTGAGTTTTGTTCCGCGCCGACATCGGTCGCCACGCCGCTGCCGAGGACAAGACCCTTGTAAAACCGCCCGGTCTGCGTGGATAAAATCTGCGCGAGAATTTCGAGCGCGTAGGAATCGCGGTGGCCAAACGGGACGGTGTGCCAGAAAATTTCCACCTGCGGATTGGCGGCGACCTCGGCGTTCATGCGTTTCTCGACGGTCTGTTTCGGCTCGAGCGTGACGAGGTCGGGCGGATTATTTTTCCCGCGCGGAATGCGGCCAAAATATTTTTCGGCGAGCGGCACAATGGTTTTGGAATCAAAATCGCCGACGAGAATCAGTGTGAGATTTTGCGGCGCGTAAAATGTGGCGTAAAACGCGTCGGCCTGCGGCTTGGAAATGGACGAGACATCGGACGGCCAGCCGAGCGTGTCCCAGGAATAGGGCAGGGCTTCCCAGAACATCGCGTTGAAAGTTTCCATCGCCAC
>DMQW01000458.1:427-2723 GCA_003455565.1 Limisphaerales bacterium | reverse complement strand
CGGCCCGATTCCATCCACATCCAGAGTTCAAGTTTGTTCGCCGGCACGCTGCAAAAATACGCCGTCATGTCCTGCATGGTGAAAGCGTTCATGCCGGACGCGCCGTTGGCGGTGTAGATTTTGTCGAATTCGTTTTTGACCAGAACCTTTCGTTCCGCCTCGACGAGCGACTGAAATTGTTTTTGCAATTCGCGGTAATGCGGCGTCCAGTTTTCCGGCTTGAGCAAATCGTCAATTTTTCCACCGCGAATTTCACCGCGCATTTTGGATTCTTCCGCGCGCATTTCATCGCGGATTTTTTCCTGCGCGGCGAGAATTTCAAAATCGTTCGTCGCGTCCGTCGTGCCGATGGTGGTCGTGCCTTTGAACATCATGTGCTCGAACAAGTGCGCGATGCCCGTCATGCCGGGATGTTCGTTCGCACTGCCGACGTGCGCGACCCAGCCGCCCGCGATGCTCGGTTCATCGTGACGTTCAACGAGCAGAATTTTCATGCCGTTGGAAAGTGTCTGCTCGACGACAGGAACTTGCTGCGCACTCGCAATCGAAAAACAAAAAAGCGGAATGAGCCACGCGGAGGTGGAGATTTTTTTGATGGCCGTCATAGATTTAATTTCAGACAAAGCTAAACTTGTGGCGTTCAAGTGCGAGAGAAAATTTGCCATGAAGATTTTTGACGGACAAAATAGCCGCGTGAATACAGATTGGAACAGATTGCAGGAACTGGCGCTGGAAGAAATTGAGGCGACGTTGGCGGAGTTGCCGCTGCCATTGCGCGAACAGGCGCAGAAACTGCCGGTCACCTTTGAGCGAGCGCCAAATGCTGGATTGCAGGCGGATGATATTGCGCCAGAAACACTTGGGATTTTTAATGGCGCGGAGTTTGCGGACGAGGGCACAACGGTGTTGCCGTCGCAAATCATTCTTTTCATTGGGAATTTGTGGGATTTTGCGGAAAATGATGAGAAGATTTTTTGTGAAGAGATTCGCAAAACTTTTTTGCACGAGTTGGGACATTTTTTTGGCCTGGACGAAAATGATTTGACCGAGCGGGGACTCGAATAGCCCGTAAACAAAGGAGATTTTATAGGTTTTACCGTTGCAAAAAATTTTCAAAAAAACTCTTGCATGATTTTAAAAGACTGATAATCTTTCTGTCCCTTCACGGTGAAAGCCGATAGGTAAGGGCGGTGAAAACCGGTTGACATTGGTTGCTGTTTCGTTTGTGAAACGAGCAACTTTAAGCCAAAACTGACAAGCTGAGTTTTGAAAAGCAA
Organism: Limisphaerales bacterium; assembly: GCA_003455565.1. Classification (GTDB taxonomy): domain Bacteria; phylum Verrucomicrobiota; class Verrucomicrobiia; order Limisphaerales; family UBA11358; genus UBA11358. Next base: position 1,446 of record DMQW01000458.1, on the reverse strand, counting down.
TAATTCAGCAGTCAGCTTTTTTGTCCCCTAAAACGGGCTGAAAACCTTGGCAAAGGCTTTAGGCGGAAACGCCACTGCTCTTTGAAAATTGAATTGTGCGATTAGTAGAGAGCCCCTTTAGCATCAGTTTGTTAGAAGGCTGATGTTAAGGAGTTTAACCAAATAATTAAAAGCTGTCTGACCTTAAAAATCAGACAGGAATCAACTAACGTTTTTATACGGAGAGTTTGATTCTGGCTCAGAACGAACGCTGGCGGCGTGGATAAGACATGCAAGTCGAACGCTGATTTGAAGGTAGCAATATTTTCAAGTCGGAGTGGCGCAAGGGTGCGTAACACGTGGGAATCTGCCTTGAAGTGTGGGATAACTCCGAGAAATCGGAGCTAATACCGCATGTGATCGAAAGATTAAAGTTGGGGATCGTAAGACCTGACGCTTTAAGATGAGCCCGCGGCCTATCAGCTAGTTGGTGAGGTAATAGCTCACCAAGGCTAAGACGGGTAGCTGGTCTGAGAGGACGACCAGCCTCACTGGAACTGAGACACGGTCCAGACACCTACGGGTGGCAGCAGTCGAGAATTTTTCTCAATGGGCGAAAGCCTGAAGGAGCGACGCCGCGTGGGGGATGAATGGCTTCGGCCCGTAAACCCCTGTCATTTGCGAACAAATTGTTTTGCATAACACATAAAGCATTGATTGTAGCAGAAGAGGAAGGGACGGCTAACTCTGTGCCAGCAGCCGCGGTAATACAGAGGTCCCAAGCGTTGTTCGGATTCACTGGGCGTAAAGGGTGCGTAGGCGGTTGGGTAAGTCTGACGTGAAATCTCCGGGCCTAACCCGGAAACTGCGTTGGATACTATCCGACTAGAGGAATGGAGGGGAGACTGGAATACTTGGTGTAGCAGTGAAATGCGTAGATATCAAGTGGAACACCAGTGGCGAAGGCGAGTCTCTGGACATTTCCTGACGCTGAGGCACGAAAGCCAGGGGAGCAAACGGGATTAGATACCCCGGTAGTC
>DMQW01000458.1:0-133 GCA_003455565.1 Limisphaerales bacterium | reverse complement strand
GATACCCCGGTAGTCCTGGCCCTAAACGGTGCGCGTTTGCTGTGAGTGGAATCGACCCCGCTCGTGGCGAAGCTAACGCGTTAAACGCGCCGCCTGGGAAGTACGGCCGCAAGGTTAAAACTCAAAGGAATAG
>DMQW01000053.1 GCA_003455565.1 Limisphaerales bacterium | reverse complement strand
CCGCTCGTTGTAATTCTTGAGCATCACGACTTCCCGCAGCGCATCGGGGCGCGGCGCGGCATGGGGCTGGGCGACGACCTCGTGCAGCGCGACGGCGAGGGTTTCGACGGAGACAGGTTTCTTGAGGTATTTGTCCGCGCCCATGTCGAGGGCCAGCTTCTCGTCGCCCGGCGAGAGGTAGGTGGAGGTATAGATGATAATGGGCAGGTCGCAATGGCGCGTGTGCTTGCGGATTTCGTGGCAGAGCTGGTAGCCGTCCATCCGCGGCATGAGGATGTCGGAGATTACCACGTCCACGCGCTGACGCTCCAGCAGAGCGAGCGCGTCCACGCCGTCATGAGCCTCGAAGACTATGTGGCCTTCGGCTTCGAGCTGCGCGCGGAGCAGCTTCAGGTTAATGAGATGGTCGTCAACGATGAGGAGATTCATGGGGTTCTTTCGTTCTTTCGCCTGCTAGTTGACCGCGTCGCCTCCTTTGGCGACGGCAGTGAGTTGGTCGGACAGTTCACGGGTGTTGATCGGTTTCAGAAGATAGGCATCGCACCCGGCCGCCAAGGCGGCGGCCAGCGCGTAACGCCAGAACCGAGACGGCCTCTGGTTGCTGGTTGGTGAAAGTTTGTTCATGGTTTTAGGGCGTGTTTTCTAAATCGTTTGGACTGGTTTCCCTCTGATTAGCACCGGGCTTCAGCCCGGTGTCGCGTGGCAACCAAGCCGGTTCAGCCGCTTCAGCGGCTTCCGCGCGGGCGAAAAAGCCGTTGAAACGGCTGTGCCGCTCGCACCGATCCAACACCGGGCTGAAGCCCGGTGCTAATGAAATGGACGTTGTGAACACGAATTGCATTTTGAAAATACGCCCGGGTTTTGTCTGGCTGCACACTCTACCGCCCCAGCGCCGTGGGCGCGACATCTCGGCAGCACCACAAAATAAAACCCTCACCCGGCCTGCGGCCAGCCGAACCTCGGCCTGGCATCTCTCCCGTCCGACGGGCGAGGGACACAGCCCCGGCGGGGCGGCAGAGCACTTGGAGTGCGCCGGCAGAGCGAGAGCGGCGACGGCGCTTTCGAGCGCACGCGGCGCAATGTAAATCCGAAACCGTTTCGTCCGCACGAAAGCGGGGTCGCGCGGCGCTTGCCCCCGCACTCCAAGACACGCTGGCGTGAGGCGATGACCACGAGCTGGATTCATTTTTTGATTTCACGTTCTACAAATATGCCAGCCCTACGGGCCTGCAAATTTCAAATGCAGAAGGCAGAATGAAGAATGAAGAAACCGCTTTGAATCGGTTCCGGTTCGCGGCTGACATTTCTTCATTCATCATTCATCATTCTGCCTTCGTTTTATGCCGGCACGGCCACGCTGACGGACTGGCTCCACACGCCCACGCGAGTGTCGTTGACCTGATAGATGGCACGGTAAGTCCACACGGTGTGCGCGGTCGGGAACGGCTGCGTGTCCGTGTAGCCGGGCGTGGTGTCCATGGTCAGCAGCACAAAGCCCTTGCCATCGCCGCGATCCACCTGGATTTCGCAGCAGTCCAGAAAAGCGGCGTAACCGCCTAAGTTCCATTTGATGACCACCTGGCCGCCGACAATGCTGACGGTGAAGACCGCATGGAGGGTGGCGTAATCCGGCCCGGACTGGGCGCTGCCGACGATGCCGAGGATGCCGGCATTCTTGGGCGAGCATTTGCCACCGTTCTTGATGTCCTGCACCTGCGCAAAGATGCGGTTGAGCGCGCCGGTGTTGACGGACACCACGCCGGTGGGCAAAGCCGGGGCCGCAAAGACGGGCAGCACCATCAGCGCGGCGCCATCGCCGGTCTGGGCTTCGGTGGCGGCGGCGGTGCCGGCCTGCGACCAGTTGCGGGTGGCCGGCAGCCAAAATTGGAGGATATAGACCAGCCAGCCGCAATCCGCCACGGCAGCGGTGACCTGCGCGGGGGTCAGGTTCAGGGTGGTGGCCAGCCCCGGCAGTTTGCCGGCAAAGTTGGTGAGCCAGACGATTTGATCGTTTTGCGCGTAGGGGTAATAATTGCCTTTTTTCATGGGATTATGTGGTTCACAAACAATTGAGGTAGGGCGCGTCACTCCGTGCGCGTCGTCGGGCGGTGGCAGGGCTAAACGCACGCTTTACCACGTTCGCGGCGGGCAGCGGACTGCCCCGCCCTACCAGTTTGGCCCAGTTGTTTGTCAACCAGACAATCCCGTTTTTTCATGGTTTGATGTGTTTTATGTTTGATGTTTAGGAGACGGTTGACTTACGAAAGGTTAGAAAATGGCTGCCGGCTGGCTTCCCCGCCGGAAACCACCCAAAAACCGGGGATTTTGCCAAAAATGAGGGGTTTTGGCGGAAAACGGAGGGAAAGCAGCCGTTCATTTGCCAAAAGTAACCGCTGCTTTCCGCAAAGTAATGGCTACTTTCCCAAAAGGAGCGGCGGCTTTTGGCAAATGGACGGTTACTTTCCGCAAAGTAACGGTTGCTGGACGGAAAGTTGCGGCAGGTTTTGGGAAAGGAATGACGACTTTCTGGAAAGTAACGGCTGGTTTTTGACTGTGGGACGTTTCCAGCGACCGGGGCGGCACTCCAAAATAAACTTGAAAAAGGGAAAAGTTTTCCGCCGCGCCACTCGCCGCGTTTAGCGGCGAGCCGTGACCGGCGAGCC
>DMQW01000055.1 GCA_003455565.1 Limisphaerales bacterium | reverse complement strand
CCATTGCCCAAGATGTTGTTTGGGTAGGCAGCCGCCAGTTCGGCATAGGAATGGGAGCCGGCAGACAGAGCCGTGCCGTTGATGGTGACGGCGCTGAAACAGAGGTTCTTGTAGAGGACGATCTGGCCGCCGTTGGCGATGGTCAGTGTGCCGGCGCTGTTGAGGTCGTAGCCGATACTCACCACCGCCTTGTTGTAACCACTACCGAGAACCCAAGCGCCGTTGTTTGTCGGAACGGACCAATTGGGATCAATGGTGATGCTGTTGGTGCCGAGGGCGCCGTTGACAGAACTCAACAGGTAGCCGGACTTGACGATCCACTGGCCGGAGAAGGTATTGGCGGCACCCGAGATATCTATCGCCGTGACCAGGCTCCCATTGATCAGTGCCAGGTTGTTGGTGCCGATGAGCTGACCGTTGATGTTCACGCCAGCATTGTCCCTCGTTCCCCCGGAGGTGCCGGGAAAGATGTAGGATTGCTGCCTCACCTCGATGATGCCATCAATCCAAAACTTGCCGTCGTCGCCGACGTTGATGCCACCGCCGTTGAGGATCAGGCCGGGTTGGCCGCCGCCTGGACCGGGAAAGGTCGAAATCGAGCCGGATCCTTTCAGCCGGAGATCGCTGTTCGTGTCCAACATCAAGGAGTCGCCCGGAAAGGTCTGCACCCCAGGGCTGGCAGGATTGCGCGTGCGCGTGTCGTTTCCGGACGTGATGCTGCTGCCGTTCGGGATCAATTCGTAAGTGTTGCCCGCCGTCGGCGGGCCTGTGAGGGTTCCGGTGCCGTCGGGAAGAGCCGACCAATAATTGCCGTTCCAATTCGCGCCGACACCGACGACCGATTTGCTGGTGTAGTTCGCCGCCCAGCTTGACAGCGGGAGGCAAAGCGCTGCGCCGCAGGCGAGGCCGAGTGCGACAATGCGCATCCACTCTGTGAATGGGGATGGTCTGACTGATTTCCTTCTTGCTCTTTTGAGTGGAGGGCATGCGGTGGTCGCAAAAATGGATCCGCAGCCCGAAGTTGGTTCAAACAGGGAGGTTTTCATAATTAATACAACTGCGATTGTTTTTAGGTTGACGGTTCTCTGACAAGCAATTCCGCAGCCCAAACCCAACATCCAGAAGTAGTAAGTCAACGATGACAAATGTCCCCATCGTTGGTCATTCGAGTCGCTAAAAGGCTTGTTCGGGCGAACTTATCAAAACGGCCACTGCATGTCAAGGACGTAATTGACAAAACAGCCCTAACGGACCCCGGCCGCCGGTAACATTTTGCCGTGAGTCAACACGGCAGTTCGGCTATTGAATCGCGATGACCGTGCAGGATTCCCAGCACCACCACCGCATCATCGGCGATGAAATAGAACATGTCGTGTTTGAAAACCGGAAGATTCACGCGGCGGATGTCCGCGAAACGGACGGAAAGGAAAGGGGTCGGTTCTTTACTTTGAACACTTTCTAGTGCAGCCTTGGGCATGGCTCGCAAGATACGCGTTGAATATGAAGGCGCGATTTACCCCGTGAGATAGAGGACGATTCTCCCGCAACAGCCTCTCTCACGATTTGCCGTCACCACGTTAGATGTCCTCGCTCCAAATTATCTCACGGGGTGAACCCTGTGCTGAATCGCGGTGACCGGCGGGAGTTGATTTTTCTGGATGACGAGGACCGGCAGCGGTTCGTCGCCACCCTGGGCGAGGCGTGCGCCAAAACGGACTTGCCCCGTGAGGTAGGAGATTCAACGCCGCATCGAGCACCGGCACGGTTTTATCTCACGGGGTGAACAGGTGCATGCCCTCTGCCTGATGCCCAATCATTTTCTTCAATGGTGAACGCGTGCGCAGCATGTCGCGCCGCTGGCGCTTGGAGGAAAATATAGAAGGCAGAATGAAGAAATCGGGCGAGGTTCGTGTCTTTCGCGGATCAATAGTTTTCCCTTGGCGTTTCATGCCAATCCCAAAGCGGGGTCGCGACCATCGTCTTGCCCCCGCAGTCCAAATTTGCTGAAGCCAAGAATTGCCAAATTTTTTGCAGAACAAGACTGGATTTGATTCGCAGATCTGGTGATGATGTGGCCGCAACCCACGTTTCACATGAGCCAGAAAACACGCTTCGATCTGACGCAGGCGGACATTCCGTCGGCTTGGTATAACCTCAACGCCGATTTTCCCGAGCCGCTCCCGCCGCCACTGCATCCCGGCACCAAAGAACCCATGCCGCCGGAGGCGCTGGAGGCAATTTTTCCGCGCAACCTCATTGACCAGGAAATCAGCACGGAGAAGTGGATTGAAATTCCCGAACCGGTGCGCGACATCTATGCGTTGTGGCGGCCCACCCCGTTGCTGCGCGCCGTGCGACTGGAAAAGGCGCTGAACACGCCGGCGCACATCTACTACAAATACGAGGGCGTCAGCCCCGCCGGCAGCCACAAGGTCAACACCTCCGTGCCGCAGGCTTATTACAACAAAATCGCCGGCACCAAACGGCTCGCCACCGAAACCGGCGCGGGCCAGTGGGGCGCATCGCTGGCGTTCGCGTGCAGTTTGTTCGGGCTGGAATGTAATATTTACATGGTCAAGGTGAGTTACGACCAGAAGCCGTATCGCCGGATGCTAATGCACACCTGGGGCGCGACGGTTCACGCGAGTCCGAGCGACCAGACGGAATACGGTCGCAAGTTGCAGGCGGAAGACCCGCATTGTCCTGGCAGCCTCGGCATTGCCATCAGCGAGGCCATCGAGGACACCGTCAAAACGCCGAACACAAAATACTCGCTCGGCAGCGTGCTGAATCACGTCTGCCTGCACCAGACGGTCATTGGCGAGGAAACCATCAAGCAGATGGAAAAGGCCGGCGAGGAGCCGGATGTGATTTTTGCCTGCTGCGGTGGCGGGAGCAATTTCGCCGGGATCGCCTTTCCCTTCATCCGCAAAAAAATCCGTGAGGGGAAAAAATACCGGATTGTCGGCGTCGAGCCGTCCGCGTGTCCGACCTTGACCGAAGGTGAACTGCGTTACGATTTCGGCGACACGGCGGAAACGACGCCGCTGATGAAGATGTTCACGCTCGGCCACAAGTTCATGCCGCCATCAATCCATGCGGGCGGGCTGCGTTACCACGGCATGTCGCCGATGGTCAGCCACGCGCTAAAACTCGGCCTCATCGAAGCCGAGGCGTATCACCAGACGAAAGTTTTCGAGGCCGCCATGTTGTTTGCCCGGAACGAAGGCATCGTGCCCGCACCCGAATCGTCACATGCCATCGCGGCGGTGGTGGACGAAGCCATCAAGGCCCGCGAGGAAGGAAAGAAACGCGTGCTGCTCTTCAACCTTTCCGGCCACGGCCTGCTCGACTTGAGCTCGTTTGAAAGTTATTTGCACGGCAAACTTCAGGACGTGTAAAAAACCCACATAAAACCGGCAAAATCCTTTTTGCGCGCCTTCGGTGTCTCCGCCGCGAAGTAATTTCTCTTTGCGCCCTTCGCACCTTTGCGTGAAAATGAAACCATGAGCGCAGTCACCAGTGAAAATTTGCCAGACACGCACGGCCATTTCGGTCCTTACGGCGGACGCTATGTGCCGGAGACATTGATGCACCCGTTGCAAGAACTGGAGGCCGAATACTTCCGCGCGCAGCATGACCCGGAATTTCAGCGCGAGCTTTCCTACTACCTCACGGAATTTGTCGGCCGTCCCACGCCGCTTTATTTTGCCGAACGCCTCACCAAGGAACTCGGCGGCGCGAAGATTTATCTCAAGCGCGAGGATTTGAACCACACCGGCTCGCACAAGCTCAACAACGCCATCGGCCAGATCCTGCTCGCCAAGCGCATGGGCAAGACGCGTATCATCGCCGAGACCGGCGCGGGCCAGCACGGCGTCGCCTCCGCCACCGTCGCCGCGATGTTCGGGATGAAATGCGTCATCTACATGGGCGCGGTGGATTGCGAACGCCAAATTCTCAATGTTTATCGCATGAAAATGCTCGGCGCGGAGGTCGTGCCGGTTCATGCAGGGCAAAAAACCTTGAAGGAAGCCGTCAACGAAGCCATGCGCGACTGGGTGACGAACATCCGCCACACGCATTACATTCTCGGCACGGCCTACGGCGCGCATCCGTATCCCGTGATGGTGCGGAATTTCCAGCGCATCATCGGCGACGAGGCGCGCGCGCAGATTTTGGAAAAGGAAAAGCGGCTGCCGGACATGCTCATCGCCTGCGTCGGCGGCGGCTCGAACGCCATCGGACTTTTCTATCCGTTCCTCGACGACAAATCCGTAAAGCTCGTCGGCGTGGAAGCCGGCGGACTCGGCATCCAGCCCGAGCAGCACGCGGCGCGGTTTCAAGGCGGATCGCTCGGCGTGTTGCAGGGCACGCGCAGTTTTATTTTGCAGGATGAATTCGGCCAGATCCAATCCACGCACAGCGTCAGCGCCGGACTCGATTACGCCGCCGTCGGGCCGGAACACGCGTGGTTGCGCGACGCCAGCCGCGCCGAATACACCTACGCCACCGACGACCAGGCGCTCGAAGCCTTCATGAAACTCGCGCGACTGGAAGGCATCATCCCCGCGCTCGAAAGCGCGCACGCCGTCGCCGAGTGCATGGTGCGCGCGCCGAAGCTGGGCAAGGACGCGCTCATCATCGTGAACCTCTCCGGTCGCGGCGACAAAGACGTGGCGCAGGTGGCGGCGAAGGTGAAGTTGGAAATGCCGAAATGATTAAATTCAGGACGAATGAGAAAGCCGTGAAGATTTTTGGAAGAGATATTAAATCAGAACGCTGCCAGCGCCAGATTGGCTATCTGGCTTTGGCCGCTGGCTTGATTGCCGTCGCGGGAGGCCTATTTGGTTTGTGGATACAGGGACGAACGATGTATGAAGGCACATCCCTTCACATGATTGCGGACGTGTTATGTCCTGGAGACATTTACTTGACCATTTGTTCGACCACTTTGGTCATTTCAACCGGCAGCCTTCTTCTTTCTTGGGTGATTCTCGCGAGCAAACTCACAGAAAAAATTTCAGCAACCAAAAGAAATGTTCTGTTCGCGGCAGTTGCTGTTGTTTTCTTAATAGCAGTCATGATTGTTTCAAAAATTGCAGCCGACCAAGATTGGGCAAGAGCCAGCGCGGCGGCAGATGAGTATTTCAAGAACCTGCAAACAAACGCTCCAACTTCTTCGCCCGTTAAAACACAAAAGGCTCGCCAATAAGAACTGATAGAATCGCTTGGACTTGGACACCGGCGAAGATTTGGCGGAAGAAGTCCGCAAACATCACATCCCCGATTTCTCGAACTGGCAGCACCCCGCCGCCTTTGAACGCGCCTTCGCCCGTCTGGAAAAAGATTTGCGCAACAGCCTTGGCGACAAAACAGAATAATTTCTCCGCGCCTTGGCGTCTTGACGGTTCAATTTCGTCCGGCTTGTCTCAATTGCACGAACGCGCTAAACTTTCACCGTGATTTACGACGCGTCATTGGACGAGCTTCTGCAAAAAGTCTGGAACGGCGAGCGCATTTCCCAGACGGAAGCGTTGCGGCTTTATCATTTGCCGCTCGAAGAACTCGGCGCGCTGGCCGACCGTCGCCGTCAGCTCGCGAAGGCCACGGCTTACAACGGTCGTGGCAACGAGATTGTCACCTACAACATTGATCGCAACGTGAATTACACCAATGTTTGCAATGTCTATTGCAAGTTCTGCGCGTTTTACCGTGTGGAAAAGGACGACGATGCCTACGTCATTTCGCTCGACGAGATGGATAAAAAAATCGCGGAGACGCTCGCGCTCGGTGGCACGCAGATTTTGATGCAGGGCGGTCATCATCCCAAGTTGACGAAGCAGTGGTATCTGGATTTGCTGTCACACATCAAAAACAAGTGGCCGCAGATCAACATCCACGGTTTCAGTCCGAGCGAGTTCGTGCATTTTCGTGAAGTGTTCAACGAGCCGCTGGAAAAAATCATCGGTGATTTCAAGGCGGCGGGACTCGGCTCGATTCCCGGCGGTGGCGGAGAAATTCTCGTGGACCGCGTGCGCCAAAGAATTTCGCCGCTCAAAGCGATGAGCAGCGACTGGCTTGAAGTCATGGACGTGGCGCATCGCCTCGGACTTTATTCCTCGGCCACGATGATGTTCGGTCATGTGGAAACGATTGAAGATCGCATCGAACATCTGGAACGGTTACGCGTGCAGCAGGACATTTCGTTAAAGCGGAAAGCGGAAAGCGGAAATGCGGCGATGGGAAATTTCACCGCTTTCATCGGCTGGACGTTTCAGGCGGAGCATACGAAATTGAAAGCGCCGACGGTGGGCGCGCATGAGTATTTGCGGACGCAGGCGCTGGCGCGGATTTATCTCGATAATTTTCCAAACATCCAAAGCTCGTGGGTCACGCAAGGTCTGGAGATCGGCCAGGTCGCGTTGAAATACGGCGCGAACGATCTCGGCAGCATCATGATCGAGGAAAATGTCGTCTCGCAGGCGGGCACGACGTTCCACATGACCGTCGGCGACATGCACCGGCTCATCAAAGACCTCGGCTACGAACCGCATCAGCGCGACAATTGGTATCGGCTGGTGAATTAAAATTTTCGTATGCCAACCGTGATGCGCATCGGGCCGTATCGTTTTCACTTTTACAGTCGCGAAGGGAGCGAACCGCCGCATGTTCATATCGCGCGCGACGAGATGGAAGCAAAGTTCTGGCTGCGTCCGGTTTCGCTTGCGGCCAACTATGGCTTTGCCAAGGCCGAACTTGCCCGCATCGAAAAGCTCGTGGAAGAGCATTGCCAGAAATTGTTGGAAGCCTATATTCAAGTGCATGGTCATTGAACCAAAAACCGAAACCGTCGCGGTGCGTTGCTGGGTGGAAGCCCGGCGCGTTTGCCTTGAATTGGCCGACGGACGGTTCGTCAGCTTTCCTGCCGTAAAATACCCGTTGCTCGCCAATGCACCGCAAAATCTGCTCAAAAAATTGAAACTCCGCCTCAACGGACTGGCGTTGCGGTGGGAAGAATTGGATGAGGACATCTGGGTGGACGACGCGGTGTCTGGACGATTTCCGCGCGCGAAAGAATTCGTCGCCTGACTAATAGTTTAGATTAAGCTGAAAAGGTTTTTCTTGCTGGCCAGAAAATTTTGCCCGAAAATTTCCGTGATGACCAAAGTTCTTCTTTTAGGTTTGGGCCGCTGGGGCGCCAACCATTTGCGCAACCTCAACAATCTGCCCATCGAATTGTATGTCGCCGAAGTCGGCGAGAAACAGCTCGAACCCGCGCGCAAGCTCGGCATTCCTGCCGAGCGGCTCACGACGAAATACAAAAATTTCATCGGCAAAGTGGACGGCGTGGTTGTCGTCACGCCGGCGCAAACGCATTTTCCGCTGTGCAAGGAATTTCTCGAAGCGGGCAAAGATGTGTTCGTGGAAAAGCCGCTCACGCTGGCAAACGATGAATCCAAGCAGCTCGCGGAACTCGCGGACAAACACAAACGCATCTTGCAAGTCGGACACATTTTGCGTTTTGATCCGGCGACGCTGTGGCTGCGCGACGCCGTGCAAAACGGCGAGTTCGGCAAGGTGAACATGATTCGCGGCCACTTCGGCGGCTTCAAGCGCCCGCGCAACGACAGCGGCGTGATGTTCGCTGACGGCATCCATTTCGTGGACTTGTTCAACTTCATCCTCGGCGCGCTGCCGAAAAGTGTTCAGGCCATCAACCATGATTTTATGGGGCGCGGCATGGACGATGTCTCGTTCGTCTCGCTCGAATACGACACGCCGCACGGCAAGACCTGGGCGACGGTGGAGACGGAGTATTTCATTCCCGGCAAATTCCGCGAGGTCATCGTTTGTGGCGACAAGTTGAGCGCGGTGTGCGATTACAACATCTCGCAATACAAAATCAAAACCTACGAGAACAAGCATGTCGCCGAAGGCAAAGATTTCAAAGGCATCGAAGGCGCGGTGAAACAGATCGAATGTCCGCCGGAAGAGCCGCTGCTGGCCGAACTGCGCGCGTTTGTGGATTCTGTGAAAACCCGCGCCACGCCGCGCGCCGATGCGTGGTCCGGCTATAATGCCGTGCGCGTGCTGAACGCCGCGCTGGAATCGGTGAAGACCGGCAAGGCTGTGACGCTGTAAGAAAAAACTGACACGAATTTCGCGAATTGACGCGAATTAAAAGAAACAAGTGCGCGTTTTTTAAAACAAAAATAATTAGCGAAAATTAGCGCAATTCGCGTCAAAAGTTTTTATGAGCAAAATCCCGTTATCAAAATGTTTCGTGAACGCCGAAGTCGAGGAAGCCGCGCTGCGCGCCATCCGCTCCGGCCAATACATTCTCGGAGCCGAAAGCAAGGCGTTCGAGGCCGAACTCGCCGCGCACACCGGCACGGCGCAATGCGTCCTCGGCAGTTCGTGGACGATGATTGTTTATTGCCTGCACCAGCTGCAGGGCATCGGGCCGGGCGACGAAATCATCGTGCCGAGCCACACGGCGTTCCCGACGATGGAACCCCTGATTCACCTCGGTGCGAAGCCAGTGTTCGCCGACATTGACGACACCTTTGTCATGGATCTGGCGCACGTCGAATCGCTCATCACGCCGCGCACCGTCGGCATCATCGGCGTGCATCTTTACGGCCATCCGATTGACAACGACCGGCTGCTCGCCATCGCGAAGAAAAACAAATTGTGGGTCATCGAAGATTGCGCGCAGGCGCAGGGCGCGAAATACAAAGGCAAAACCGTCGGCAGCATGGGCGACTTCGGCGCGTTCAGCTTTTTCCCGTCGAAAAATCTCACCGTGCTCGGCGACGGCGGTTGCATCACGACGAACAAGGTTGATTATTCTGACCGTTTGCGGATGTTGCGCAATCACGGTCGCCAGGGCAAATACGATCACGAATTCACCGGCTACAATATTCGGTTCAACGAAATCAACGCCGCCATCGGCCGCGTGATGTTAAAACACCTTGACGGCTTCAACGAGAACCGCCGCCAGATCGCCGCGCGTTACGGCGAACGGCTCAAGGGCGTCGTGCAGACGCCGCCCGTGCGCGAATGGGCCACGCCCGTGTATCACATGTATGTCACGCGCTGCGAACGTCGCGACGACCTGCAAAAATTTCTCAAAGAGAAAAACATCGAGACCGGCGTGCATTATCCGAAGCCGAACCACCTACAACCGGCGGTCATCGGCTTGTTCCCTTACATTCCGAAATTGCCGCAGACCGAAAAAGCGGTGAAAGAAATCCTGTCGCTGCCAATCCACGGCGAAATGACGCTGGGCGCGGCGGACAAAGTCTGCGACGCGATCGCGGAATTTTATGGGAAGAAATAACTGCCAGCGGCAGTGGCCAATTACAAGAAACCCTCGCTCGGAAACGGGCGGGGGTTTTCACTTAAAATAAACTTCGGGTTGGACAGCCTTTGTCCTATTCTTTTTGGCAGAATAGCAGCGACATGAAACTTTTTACATGAGCGATAATTCCAAAATTGAATGGACGGATGCGACGTGGAATCCAGTTCGCGGCTGCACCAAAATCAGTCCCGGCTGCACGCACTGTTACGCCGAAACTTTTGCCGAGCGTTTCCGTGGTGTGCCGGGACATCCGTTTGAATTTGGCTTCGATCTCCGGCTGGTTCCCGAAAAACTGGCCGAGCCTTTGCGCTGGCCAAAGTCCAAAATGATTTTCGTGAACTCGATGAGCGATTTGTTTCACGAAAAAGTGCCGGACGAATACATCGAAGCGGTGGCAACGGTGATGGCCAAGGCTAACTGGCACACTTATCAAATTCTGACCAAACGCGCCGAACGCTTGCGCGAACTTCTTGCCGGCAAACTTCGCTTCGCGGCAAAGCTGCCGCATGTCTGGTGGGGTGTTTCCGTGGAAAACAAACAGCATGGCTTGCCACGCGTCAGTCTTTTGCGCGCGTCACCGGCGCGGGTGCGGTTTCTCTCGATTGAGCCTTTGCTCGAAGATCTCGGTGAATTCAATTTGACCGGCATTGATTGGATCATCGTCGGTGGCGAAAGTGGGCCGGGAGCGCGACCGATGGAAGCAGCTTGGGTTCGGAAAATCCGCGCGCAGTGCCGTGAAGCAAGCGTTGCATTTTTCTTCAAGCAATGGGGCGGCGTGCGCAAAAGCGAACATGGACGAGTTTTGGACGGTCGGACATATAGTGAATTTCCCGATCGCGAACTGGTTGCGGTTCCCGAACGCGAAGAGCGACTTGAAATGCTTTCAGAAACCGTTCCGATGGAACTAGCGTTCGCATGAGTTCGGATGAACAGATTTATTGGGGACGCGAGCAAACGCTCGTAAAACACATTATTCTCCAAAGATATTTGCTCCGACTCGCGGTAAT
>DMQW01000092.1:8434-8638 GCA_003455565.1 Limisphaerales bacterium | reverse complement strand
GTTACCGGAACACATCGTCATGTTTGTGTTCCATTCGCCGACAGGTTTTTCGTTTGGCTCGCCGCGCATAGGAACGGGCGTGTTCGCGTCCATGCCTTTGTGCTGTTTGGATTCCGCGCCGGACATGAAAATCAAATCGCCTTGCCGGCCGGACTTGCCTTGATTCTGAATGCACGGCGGCCAGACTTTGTCCGGCAATTGCAT
>DMQW01000092.1:421-8127 GCA_003455565.1 Limisphaerales bacterium | reverse complement strand
TGAGCGTGTAATTTTGGAAATTTTGTTTCGTCCGCAAATAACCAATCGCCGCACCGCTGCAATGGATGACGCCGTTGGTGACGCTCCAAGTTTGCACCGGGTCGGCGTTGTCCTTCATGCAAAAAGTGAGGCCGGAAAAATCCTTGCCGTTGAAAAGTTCGATGTGATTGGTCGGCGCAATGACATCCTGCGCGGCGGTTTTTGACAGCGCAAAGATGAGGCAAAATAAAATGGCGGTGGATTTCATGGCAGCGAGAATTGTCCGGCCATGTCCGCAAGTCAAGCGCACGGTAAAAGCAGTTTTTGCACGCGCTCGAAAACCCGCGCAGGCGGAATCGCGCGGAGACATTCCTCCGGTTTTTCAAAATGACAATCGGATTTCATGCAAGGCGAGCAGGAGAGGTCGAGGCGCAAAACATTTTCGAACTGGCCGTAGGGGCCGGTGCGGCGCGGTTCGGTGGGGCCGAACAGCGCGACGAGCGGTTTGCCGAGCGCGGCGGCGGCGTGCATCGGGCCGGTGTCGTTCGTGATGAGCAAATCGCAAAAGCGCAGCCACTCGACCATTTCCAGCAACGAAGTCGCGCCGCACAGATTCAAACAGTGCGACGGTTCGGCGCGCGAAATGATTTCACCGAGCGGTTGGTCGCTTTGGTCGCCGATGATGGCGAAGCGGGTGTCGGGAAATTTTTCGGCGAGCCGATGAACAAGTTGAGAAAAATATTCCACCGGCCAGCGTTTGTTCAGCCAGCGCGCGCCGGGCTGGAGCGCAATCCAGCGGGAATTTTCCACCGGCCATTTTGACTTTATGGCGGCGGCAATTTCAGGACGTTCGGGCAGCCATTGGAAATTTTTATGAACGGGCACGCCGAGCGGCGGCAGCACGGACAAATACCAGTCCACGGCGTGCGTATGAAAACTTTTGCGCGGCACGGCGAGGTCGTAAAAGCCGCAGGCGCCTTCGCGGATTTCATCGAGGCCGACGAGAAACTTTCCGCGCGCGAGCCACGCGAAAGCGCCACTGCGGAGCAGGCACTGCAGATCGATGACGAGGTCGAAGTTTTGCGCGCGCAACCAGCGGAGGCTGCGAAACATTTCCGGCCAGTGCTGCGGTTTGGCCCAGCGTTTGCGCTCGAAACGGACGATGCCAGCCAAATCGGGATCGCCTTCGAGCAGCGGTGCGAGCGCAGAATCAATCCACCAGAAAATTTCCGATTCGCGGAAATGGAGCTTCAACAAACGCAGCACGGGCAGCGCCTGGATGACGTCGCCGAGGGAGCTGGGTTTGAGGATGAGGATTTTCAAATGAAGAATTTAGAATGAAGAATGAAGAATGAAGAAACGAAAATGGCGCGGGCGGCGCAAATTGAAATTCTTCATCCGGCATTTTCATTCTTCATTTACCGCCCATACGCGAGGCGTTCGGCGAGGCGTTCGGGCAGGCCGGCTGCGCGGATTTTCCGCTGCGCGGTCTCGATGTCGTAGTCGAGGCGGCGGAGTTCAATCGTGCTGGCGTCCATGTCGTAAATGACGTAGGCGCATTTGGGATTGTTGTCGCGGGGCTGGCCGACGGCGCCGACGTTGATGAAATATTTTTTCGCCGGATCCACTTTGAATTTCGAATAGGTGCCGCCGCGGACGACGGTGTCGCGCATGAACGCAACCGGGACGTGCGTGTGACCGAAGAAACACATCTGCGTGTTTTGATACGGAAAACTGGCGGCGGCGGCGAGCTTGTCGAAGACGTAACCCCAGCGTTCCGGCGCATCCAGCGTGGCGTGAACCATCGTGAAGTTGGCGGCCATGCGCGAGTATTTGAGATCGCGCAGCCATTGTTTTTCTCCCGCAGTCAATTGACCGCGCGTCCAATGGACGGCTTCGGCGGCATGGGGGTTGAAACCTTCGAGGTGATCCTCGGAGGAGCAGTATTCATCGTGGTTGCCCTTGACGCAGGGGATGTTCATCTCGCGGACGATCTGGAGGCATTCCTTGGGATTGGCGTTGTAGCCCACGATGTCGCCGAGGCAGACGATGTGCGTGGCGTTTTGGGCGCGGATGTCTTCCAGCACGACCTGGAAAGCTTCCAGATTGCCGTGAATGTCTGCGATGATGGCGTATTTCATTTCCTAGCGGACGATCTCAAATCCCCGAAATTCATTTTTAGTGTCGGCCCAAGTTACCTGTTCGTCGCGGATAAATCCAGCAAGACCTGCATCATGGATGGCCGCGCGAAAAGATTCGAGTTCTGCGGGCGCGCCTTCGGCGATGAGTTCCACGCGGCCGTCGGGGAGATTGCGGACGGTGCCGGAGATTTCAAAACCGGTGATGACGGTTTTGGCGGTGTAGCGGAAGCCGACGCCCTGCACGCGTCCGGAATAAAGCACGGTCATCCGGCGGCGGGAGTTGGTGGCGTGGGCTTGCGGCACGGCGGGATGAAGCCAAAGGTGCGGACGGGAAGCAATGTTTTTTGAAGGGCAGAACAATTTTTTTTTGATTTGTGTTTGACCCGTGCGAAGTTTTGCCATAATCAAAACGCGCTACCAAGCGCCCGTTTAGAAAAAAAACGGTCAACTGGTGGCGTGACGTAAACAACATGCTGAACACGAAGTCATTTTTGACCGTTGATTTTGGGGCCGGAAGCCTCAAGCTCGCCGAGTTTGAAATCAACGAAGCGGGCGGCCTGCGTTTGAAAAATTTCGTCATCAAACCGCTCGGGCTGGAAGGCTCGCAGGAAGCCACGCGCGAAAAAACCATCCTGGCCGCGCTGCAGGAAGTTCTCGTTGAAAAAAATCTCAAGTCCAAAAACGTCAACGTCTGCGCGCCGGGCTTCCACGTCTTTTCCAAGTTTGTCAAACTGCCGCCGGTGGACGCGGCCAAGGTCGGCCAGATCATCCAATACGAGGCGCAGCAGAACGTTCCGTTCCCGCTTTCGGAAGTGGTCTGGGATTATCAGATTCTCGGTTCCGCCGCGAGCGGCGAACTCGAAGTGCTGCTGGTCGCCATTAAATCCGAAATTGTCGAGGGACTCTTCCGCGTGGCGGAGCAGGCGAAGTTGAAATTGCAGCTCTGCGATGCCTCGCCCGCCGCGCTGTGCAACGCCTTCAAATATAATTACGGCGACTTGGAAGACTGCACGATGCTGCTGGACATCGGCGCGAAGACGAGCAACCTGCTGTTCTTTGAAAAAGGAAAAGTTTTCTCCCGCAGCATCAATCTGGGCGCGAACGCCATCACGCAGGATTTTGCGACCGAGGCGAAGTTGAAATTTGACGAGGCGGAGAAAATCAAGATTGCGGAGGGCTTCGTCAGCCTCGGCGGTGCCTACGAGGAGCCGGACAACCCGCATCAGGCGGCGATTTCCAAGATTGCGCGCCAGTTCATGACCAAGCTGCACATCCAGGTCAACCAGACGATACAGTTTTATCGCGGCCAGCAGGGCGGTTCCGCGCCGCAAAGATTATTTTTGTCCGGCGGCGCGTCCATCATGCCTTACACGGCGCAGTTTTTTGCGGAAAAACTGAATGTGCCGGTCGAGTATTTCAATCCGTTCCGCAACGTGCAGATTGATCCGGCGGTGGATCTGGAAGAGCTTTCGCGCGTCGCGCACAGTTTGGGTGAGGTCGTGGGTCTTGGCCTGCGCAATCTGGCGACCTGCCCGGTGGAAATGAATTTGATGCCGGACAGCACGCTGCGCTGGCAGTCGTTCAACCAGAAAAAACCTTACCTCATCGCCACAGTGTTCAGCCTTGCGCTGGTGGCGGGCGCGGTCGGTCTGATGTTTCAAAAACTGGCGGTCAACAAGGAGAAGGAAGTTGACCGCCTGCAACCTCAAGTTGCCAAGCTTACTGCCGAGTCGGACAGATTCAAGCAAGCCTACGGCAGGTTGCAGAAGGCGCAGAAAGAGGCGGGACAGGCCGCCGCCTGGATGCAGCAGCGTTATTATTGGGGAGATTTCGCGGCGGAAATGCGCCGCGCCCTCATCCGCTCCGAAGAGGGCATCAAGAAAAAATTGTCCGCGCAGAAGTCGAATGTGGATGTGGGCATCTGGATTGAACAGATGACCTCGGCGCCCGAGCTCGGCACTTCAGCGACGGGCACTGGCGGCGTGCCGCTGCCGGGAGCGCCAATGCTGCCGGAGAGGTTTAATGATCCGCGAGCAAGATTGATGGCGCCCGAAGCCCCGCCGCCCGTTGTGGTGGATCCGAATGTTCAACCGGGACAGGCGACCAACAGTGTCATCACTTTTATCTGCCGCGCCGTCAATCTCACGAGCGTTGACGCGTCGGCCAACAGCGAAATCGCCTTCGCAGTGGAGAGTGAAATCAAGGCCTCGCCGCTGATTGACCCGAAGGCGACCCAGCTCGTCGGCCAGATCCTCCCGGATGAAGCCACTGGCACTTTTACGTTCACGGTGAACGTGACGCCGCTCAACCCGTTGAATTTTTGATATGGGCTGGATTAAACGAAATCTATTTTTTGTGATTGGCGGCGTCCTTACCCTGGGACTGCTCGGAGGTGCGGGCTTTTTGATTTACAAAGGCATGTCGCGCAATTTCGAGGCGTCGAAGACGCTCAACGAGATTTACGGCAACCTCGGGAATCTTTCGCAGCAGAAACCCTCGCCCGGCAACGGCAAGATTAATAATACCGCCATCGCCAAGGAGCAGGAGCGGCAGATTCGTGCATGGATTGGAACGGTGGCAGCCTACTTCCGCCCCGTTCCCGCCATCCCGGCGAACCGTTCTGTCACCAGCGAAGCTTATGCGTCGGCGCTGCGAAAGACCATTGATCTGCTGCAACGCGAGGCCGAGAGTTCAGGCGTCACGTTGCCGCCGAAATATGATTTTTCCTTTTCCGCGCAACGTCCGTTGGTGAAATTCGCCGCCGGCAGCCTTGGGCCACTAGCCGCCCAGCTGGGCGAAGTAAAGGCCATATCTGAAATTCTCTTTGCCACCCGCATCAACACGCTTGACAGCATCCAGCGTGTCCGCGTCTCAGATGACGACGCTCAAGGTTCACAGTCGGATTACATTGACCAACATCCGCTGACGAATGATCTGGCGATCGTAACGCCCTACGTCATCACGTTCCGCTGTTTTACGCCGGAACTGGCGCGGGTCATGGCCGGCTTTGCGACCTCGTCGAACACATTTATCATCAAATCCATCAACGTCCAGCCGGCCGGCACGGCTCCGGCGGCTTTTGCCCCGGGTGATGTGGCGGGCGGCCTGCCGCCGGGACGTTATCCGGGTGGGAGACGTTATCCGGGTGAATTTGCTGCGCCACCCCCGGCGGCACCAGCTCCCCAGCCCGGCCTGGGCAGGGGTGGCTTGCAGACGGTTTTAAAGGAGCAATTGCTCCTGGTGGTAGTCGAGGTGGAACTGGTGAAACTTTTGCCGCAGCGCTAAAATGGAATTCATCAAAAAACATTACGAAAAAATGCTGCTCGGCCTCGTTCTGGCGGGGTTGATTGGCGCGTTGGTTTTCATGTTGTTTTACATCGCTGCCGACAAACAGGCCATGGAAGAGCGGGCAAATGGCTATATTAATCCGCCGGTTAAAGCTTTAACCAACCTTGATCTATCGGTTCAAGAGAGCGTGAGGTCGCGCCTGCAATCGTCCGGCAATCTTGATCTGGAGACGACCAACAAACTGTTCAATCCGATGGAATGGCAGAAGAAACCTGACGGCAGCCTGATCAAGGTAAGCAAGGGCAACGTCGGCGTGGCATCGGTGATCGTCACCAATATCGCGCCGCTGTATCTGATTCTTTCGCTGGACGCGGTCACGACCAACGAGCTGGGTGCGCGTTACCGCATCGGCGTTGAAAAACAGACGGCGTCAACGGTGGCTAAACGTTATAAACTTCCACGGTTCGTCTCGACTGGCGAAAAGCCCAATAAAGAAACGCTTGACGTTTTTTCATTGGTTGAGGTAAAAGGCGTTCCGGAGAATCCTGATTCGTTGGTGCTCAAGCTCACGGACACCGGTGAACTGGCGACCATTTCAAACGGCAAGCCTTACCGCCGCGTGGATGCTTATACGGCAGATTTTCGTTACGATTTGGAAAAAAAAGTTTTCCATGGAAAACGGATTGGTGATAAAGTCTCGTTCGGCGGCACGGACTACCTCGTGGTTGAAGTCAATCGGGGTGAATTAATTTTGTCCGACCAGTCGAACCAAAAAAAAACCTCTTTGCCATTTGCGCCCTGACTGGTAAATATTTACTATTGAAATGCCCCGACTTGAGACGAACCTGATTTTGCCATGATAAAAGCCGCCCTCTTTACTCTCGGACTCGCCGCCCTGCTGGCCTTGCCTGCCACCATGACCGCGCAGGACAATGCCGTCACGCTGGCCGTAAACCAAGCCGTGCTAAACCAGGCCAACACCATTGTGCTCCAGGGCAAGTTGTCCGACGCCAAGGCCATGGCGCAGCGCGGGGATGGCGTTGGGGCCGCCAAACAATATCAGGAATCACTCGCCCTGGCGCAGCAAATCGGTTCGGGCATTGACGCGGAAACCGCGCAGGCCGTCGCGGGAGTGGTTTCCACCCGTCTGGCACTGGCCCGCCAAGCCCAGAGCCGGGGCGATTTGATCGAGGCCGATACGCAGATCAACCAAGTTTTAAAGGCGGATCCGAAGAACAACGCGGCGATCGCCTTCAAAAAACAAAACGATCAGATGCTGGTGGCCATGAAACCCCACATGCCGGATGCGGAAACCATCGAAAAGATTCCGCAGGCCGTCGCGCAAAAAACGGCTGCGAGCATTCTCATGCAGGACGGCAAGCTTTTTTATGAGATGGGCAAACTCGACGAGGCCGAAGCCAAACTCGCTCAAGCCCTGAAGCTCGACCCGGATAACTCCGGTGCCAGTTATTATTTCAACCTCATCAAACAGGCCCGGTTGTCCCGCGACTCCGCCCAACACATGTTGAGCACCCAGACCCGCATGGAGCAGGTGGAAAAGCAATGGGTGTTGCCCACCTCCACGGCCGTCTTGCCCGTTCCCAATCCTTACGCCACGAACAACCTGGTTCACACCGGCCCCGGACGGCAGGCCATCGTGGACAAGCTGAACCGCATCCATCTTGACAATGTAGCCTACGACGGCGTGCCGTTGAGTGAAGTGCTGCGTCAATTGTCCGAAAAAGTCAGGCTCTCCGACCCGGAACGCAAAGGCATCAACTTTGTGATCAACCCCAATCAGGCGCAGGACGGTGTGCCGGTCGCGGCTCCGACGGCCGGCTTTGGCGGTCAGGGCTTTGGCGGTCAGGGTTTCCCTGGCGCTCCCGGAGCCAACGCGGTTGATCCGGCCACCGGTTTGCCGTCGGCGGCGGGAGCCACCCCGGGCGGTGCGCCTGCGGGCGGTGAACCGATTGACCCGAAAGCTTTTATGGTGACATTCGCCCTCACGGATGTCCGGCTCGCCGATGTGCTCGACACCATCACGATGGTGGCGCAAAATCCAACCACCGGAGACAACCGGACAATCAAATACACGATTCAAGATTTTGCCATTGTGTTTCAAGTCAAGGGAGCCGAATCGCCGCAGATGTTTGAGCGTGACTTCAAAGTTGATCCGAATACTTTCTATTCCGGCCTCGAAAGCGTCAGCGCGACCACCTTTGGTTCTTCTTCGAGCAGTGGTGGTGGCGGCAGCAGCGGCGGTGGTGGCAGCAGTGGCGGTGGTGGCAGCAGTGGCGG
>DMQW01000092.1:0-128 GCA_003455565.1 Limisphaerales bacterium | reverse complement strand
AGCAGTGGCGGTGGTGGAAGCGGTCAAAACAGCGGTGGTGCGGTGGTTGGTGTTGTCAACGCCTTTGCTGGTGGGGGTAGTCTGCGCAACCAAGGTCAACAAGGTGGTGGTGGTGGCGGTGGCGGCGG
>DMQW01000015.1:9956-11103 GCA_003455565.1 Limisphaerales bacterium | reverse complement strand
TAGGGCTATGCACGTGACTCCACCCACCACAACGAGTAGTATTTTGCGCGATGACAGAGGATTATCCGCGCACGCTGCTGGAATTGGAACAGCGCTTCAGCGACGAAGCGAAGTGTCGGGGCTATCTGTTCGCGCTGCGCTGGCCGCAGGGTTTTATCTGTCCGGTTTGCGGCGCTGGCGGGCTGGCGATTCGTCGCGATCTGTGGCGTTGCGTCCAGTGCGGTCGGGAAACTTCGGTGATGGCAGGAACCATTTTCCAAGACAGCAAACTGCCCTTGGCGATCTGGTTTCGGGCAATGTGGCAGGTGGCTTCCCAGAAGAACGGCGTCAGCGCGCTGGGTTTGCAGCGAGTGCTGGGTTTGGGCAATTACAGAACCGCCTGGTCGTTGCTGCACAAGTTGCGACGGGCGATGGTCAGACCGGGACGGGATCGCTTGAGCGGAGTGGTCGAAGTGGACGAAGCCTATTGGGGAGCGGAGGAATCGGGAGTTCGGGGTCGCCAATCGGTCAAGAAAGCCTTGCTCATCGTAGCAGCCCAAGCCGACGGAAATGGCATCGGTCGCATCCGGTTGAGGCACATTCTCGATACCAATCGAGCCACGTTGCATGGTTTTATTGTCCAGTCCATCGAACCGGGCAGCACGGTTGTGACCGACGGCTTGCAAGCTTACCGCGAACTGGAAGGCTACGTTCACGACCGCCACATCCAAAAGCATCAACCCGCGGACGCTCAGCATTTGTTGCCTCGGGTGCATCGGGTCATTTCGCTGTTCAAGCGTTGGCTGTTGGGCACGCATCAAGGTGCCATTGCTCATGAATATCTCCAAGATTATCTGGATGAATTCACGTTCCGTTTCAACCGGCGCAAGTCGGCCTCGCGGGGAAAACTGTTCTACCGTTTGGCACAGCAGGCGGTTCAAGTTTCGCCGGTTCCACTCGATTCGCTCTCGCATCACAAGCTGTAGCGGTGGGTGGAGTCACGTGCATAGCCCTAAAACTTTTTCACATTTTTTTGAATGCGTCGGCCCCGCCGAGGATCAGAGACAGCAACCTCGCATCACGACCCCTTCTGACTGCGGGGTCTGGCCAAAGTGCGGGCGAGTTCAGTTTGAGCGCGCGGGGGTATCATCTGCGGCGGGGGTTGAAC
>DMQW01000015.1:0-9701 GCA_003455565.1 Limisphaerales bacterium | reverse complement strand
GCTCAAGGCCTTGGGCGTGGCCGGAAACCGCGCGGCTCCGTCCCCGGCTTGAGGCACCCGCCCGCGT
Organism: Limisphaerales bacterium; assembly: GCA_003455565.1. Classification (GTDB taxonomy): domain Bacteria; phylum Verrucomicrobiota; class Verrucomicrobiia; order Limisphaerales; family UBA11358; genus UBA11358. The sequence continues at coordinate 9,634 of DMQW01000015.1, read as the reverse complement.
TTTTTCATGAAAGCAAACCCCCCGCGCCCCCGGAAGCCATGGCCGGATCGAAACGGCCCGCAGTTCAGAAGGCGTGTTTTTAAAATGGTGGCACGGGCGTCGCGCCCGTCAAATCCGCTGTCGTCCGTTGCGGGTTATCAGCAGAAATCAAACCTGTCGCACATCTCACAACGGTTTTGGGCGGGACGCCCGAAACCACAGGCCGGAGGCCTATGCCCCCCATCTGATTTTGAAGGCACGCCCTGATCGAAGAAGGCTAAAAGCGGTATTGGAGGCTGGTGAAAATGACGTGGGCGTTGAAGTTGTAACTGCCCGCCGAGGCAAAATCCTCGTAGTGGGTGAAGGCGTATTTCAGGTTCAACCGCAGGTTTTTGGTCAGCCGCCGGGTGAGGGTGGCGTTGATGCTGTGTTCCTCGGCGTCGGTGCCGAGCGGCAGGCCGTTGACGACAGCGTTCTGGCCGTCGGCGGCGCGATAATAAAAATAGCCGACGTTCAAGTCCGTCTTGTCGTCCAGCACAAAGCCGGCGTTGAAGTTGACGGTCCAGTAATTGTTCTGCGAATTGAGAATGGCCTGCGTGTAATCGGAGGCGGGCGTCTTGGTTTCGCTGATGACGTAGTTGGCCCCGGCCTGCAGGCAGAGCCAGTTCAAGGGCGTCCAGCTTACATTCTGGCCGAAAATGTGGCTGTGCATCTGCGAAGAATCCACTTCACCCAGACCCGACGCCGCGTCGGGGCGCGTGGCGATGGTGGAGAACTGGTATTCGTAACGGCTGACCAGTGTGATTTTGCTTAATGGATGAAGAGTCAGACGCGCGTTGCCGTCCCAAGTTTGAAATCCCTGATAGACCAGAAAACCGGGATAGGCATTGCCGGTGCTCAAATCATTGGGCGTGCTGTCCTGCGTGTTGGCGTAATCGTATTGGTTGATTTTGTAATAGCCGCCCACGTCCACGCTGGCCTGCTTGACCGGATACCACCGGGCGCTCAAGGCGTATTTCTGGAAAAACCGCGAGTCATCGGTTTTGCAATGCACCGGGTCAGGCCCGATGCTGGCGATCTGGCTCAAGCCGCCGTTGATGTTCAGGTTCCCCTGCCCCTCGGTCCATTCGCCGCTGGCGCTGAAAACCCAGTTGGTCACGCCGGTGTAACGCGCGTCCAACCGTTCGCGCACATCCAGCGAATCGCGGCTGCTGTTGGAATTGAACGCTTCCGTTGGACCGCCCAGCGAGCCGTCACCTTGCGTGCCGGTGCCAGTCGAGTTGGCATTCCAGTCATCCTTTTGCACGCGCAACGACGGGGTGATGGTGAAATTTTTCGTCGGCAAATACATCCAGTTGAGGTTCGCCACATACTCGTTTTTGTGGGAACCGCCGTTGAGGTCATAATAGCCCAGCGGAAATAATCCCGGCGTGTAGATGACGTCAAAATCATCCCCGTAAATCCGGCTGCCAGTGAACGTGTCGTCCAGATTGGCGAACATGAAACCGGCGGAGAGAAACTGGTTCGGCTTGATCCAGGATTCCGCGAAGGCGTGGACGCTCAACATGTCGTAAGAGGTTCCCTGCCGGTCGGTATCCTTCTGCTGGACGGGTTCGCCCGCCCAGGAAGTCAGCTTGTGGGCGTTGTTGATTTCGCCCGTCTCGAAGCGGACGCCTAAGCCGACATCCACTTTTTTGATGCGGTGCGCCACATCAAGCTGGAAGGTATCCGACTTTTCATCAATGTCGTAAATGCCGGGGAACAGCCGGAACACATCCCCGATGGAATCATGAACCGGCCCCCAGATGGTCGTGCCTTTTTCGCCGTCGCGATAACGGTGGGTGTATTTGAAGGTGACCTTGGGCTGACCTTCCTTGTTATACCCGGCTTCCAATGAAATCTGTCCGCGATCCAGCGCCAGCGCATCGCCCGAATTCGGAAAAGCAACTCCGTCCACCGGGGAATAGCCGCCGTTGCCGGAATCCCAGGTGCGGAAATTCTCAAAATTGAAACGGATGAAACCCAAACCCTCGCGTTCCACGCCGAGGCCGATCTTGTAATCATGATCGTCGTAAATGCCGCGCCCATCCAACGTGAACGTGGTCTTCTTGGCGATCTCCGTCTGGTAATGCAAATCCTCAATGCCACCGAACGCGCCGCTGTTGAGGCGCGTCCGCTGCTGGGCCTGGGCCGTGTTGCCATCGCTAATCATTCCGCCGGCGGAAAGTTCGATCCAGTTGGCATAAGCATTCGTGCCGCCTTCATACATCTGCTCCGGCTTGACCGCGTCGGCCGCCGGTGCCGACACACCGGCGGCGAGGAGTGACGCGCCCACGACATAACCGGCTTTCCGGCGCAGGGCGGAAAGCTTTTTTGATTTGCGAGATTGTTTTTTCATCGGCTTCCGTGGCGTTGGTTAAAATCTTAAGGACGGACTCACCCGCGAACCGTGGACGGCTTCGTGACAGCCGGCGCTCCAGCAACTGCCCTGGGTCACGCGGGCGGTGTGATCTACTCCGCCGATCAGGATGGCGGAACCATTCTTGACCTGCTGAAAATGGCATTTCAGGCACAGGTTGGAATTCCGTTCGGTGAGCATCTTGGCGTTGATGGTGCCGTGCGGCGAATGGCAGGTGGTGCAGCCTTCGCGCAACGCCTCGTGCTCGAATACAAACGGCCCCTGCTGGGAGGGATGGCATTGCAGGCAGTTCTCCTCCTGCGCCAGCAGTTGCGTGCTGCCGCCGACATGGGCGATGCCTTTGTGCGGCGGATGGCATTGGATGCAAGTCATCCGGCCTTCGGGCACGGGATGATGGCTGGGCAGATTGAACTGGCCGCGCACGTCCAAGTGACATTGATAACAAACCGTCTCAATGGCCCGCGCCGAGGTCAGCGGCAGCCGCGCGCCCAATCGGTCGGGCTGCGGACGACCAGCAGTGAAGCTGTAAGGCGGCTTGGTTTCGCCGCCGGAATCCGAGTGGATGCTGGCCGGACCATGGCAGGATTCGCAACCGTAGTCGTGACCATTTTTGCCTTTGGCCAGCAACCGCGAATGGTCGGCGGTCTTGAAACTGCGGCACAACTCTTCGTGACACTGTTCACATTCGCTGGAGCCGATGTATTTTGCCCCCGGCACTTCAGGCAAAACGACGGCGTGACGCGTGGTGGTGCTGCAAGAAATAGCGGCCAGCAACAAAACGCCGGCACCGGCGGCCAGCGTCAGATTGCACGCTGGCCGGCTGCGCGGCCACAGATGTTTTATGAATGTCAAGTTTGTCATACGGAGATTGGTTTGTCAGTCATTGCGCGCCCATGAATGGCCCGCCGCAGCGGGCGCGATCGGTTGTTATTTGTTCAGTTCCTGAGCGATCCAGTTTTCAGCCGAATTCAACAGACCGAGGGCAAAAGTGGGATTGTGAACCCCAAAACTGCCGTCGTTCAAAAAGAGATACAGATTGAATCGCGCCCTCAGGATGTTTGGGTAATTGGTTTTGAGCAGACTCTGGCCGGTGGCATTCGGCCCGGTGAAATTCACGGAATCCTTCTGCGCCCAGCTCGTCACGAAACCGCTCGCGTTGGTCTGCCAGGTCAATCCGCCGGGCGTCGTGTATTCCCACGCCACAACGCCATTGGTCCGCAACGACGCCGGCGCCTTGGTGGCGGCCCAGCGGTTCAAGGAGAAAATCACCAAGGAAACTTTGTTGGACAGATAAGGCGTCAGGAACGCTTGCGCGACCGAGCCGTCATGGCAGTTCGCGCAGACCGCGTTGCCAGTCGCAAATGTGTGGCTGTGGGAACTGGCCGGCGCGGCCTCCGCCGGCATATGGCAGGACACACACTGGTTGGTCAGGTAGAACGTGCCGGAAATGGAAAATTTCGCCGACGACGGCAGGCCCGCGTGCGATCCCGGATTGAAGGTGGCCGAGCCGCCCGGCAATTCCCCGACGGCGCCGAGCAGGAAATTATACTGCACGGAATGATGCGGCGCGCTGGCGGTGTCCGCCCAAGCCGCGCCACGGTCGTTGTGGCATTGCGCGCAAAGATTGATTTTGGCCCCGCTGGCAATTCCCGACGAAGTGGCGGAGGTGAGATGAAAATTGCTCGTGGAAGCCATCGGGTTGCGAAGTTGCACCGGATTGGCGGTGGTCTGGTGCGGATCGTGGCAAACCACACAAGTGATCGGAACCGCGTAGTCACCCGCCAGCGTCGTGGCCGGATTTTGACCATTGATCAAGGCCAGCCGGACGGAACCGGAATGGCAGACGCCGCAATTACTAAGATTGGCGCCGCTGGCCATGGCCTGCAATGCCCCCGGAGTCACGCTGGCGTGTTCGCTGGAATTCCATTCCTCAAACGTCGGCGCAGTTGGGTAAGTCGTATGGCTGGCGGTATGACAGCCGCCGCAGACGGTGGCGGCAATCTCAATGCGTGGAAACACCGTGGGGTCATCCTCGGTGGCCGCGTGGTTCGCCGCCGGGCCATGACAATTCTCACACTGCACCCCGCTGAGTGACGGCGTTGCCGTGGCATTGACAAATCCGGTTGGCAAACCGTAACCAAGCGTATGACACGGCAGACAGGCCGCCTTGGTCTGCCCGCCCAACGCCCTGAACGCCGGGCTGCTATAGGCACTGGCATGAGGCGTCTTCGCCACCGTAGTGTAAATGTTCAAATGACAGGAAACGCATATTTTGGCACCCGCATAGTTCGGCGTCGGACCGGAGACGCGGAAAAAAGCGTTGCCGTTAAGCTTGGTGATGGTGGCCGTGCGGGCCGTATTTTTGGCACTGCCCACTGCCGTCCAAGGCGCGGTCGTGCTGTTGCTTCTTTGGAAAAGCTGATAATTGCCAGGCGGCCCATCCCAAAGGACTTGAATCCCGTTGGCCACCGGCTTGAGGGGGCCCATGACTGGCATCCCCGGCATCCCGCCCGGCTGGGTGGTGGAAAGATGCTGCACCGATTGGGCCGCCGCCGGCAGCGCCCAGAAACAAACGCCGGCCAAGGCCAGGATAAACAGTCTCACTGATAAAAATTTCATACAAACCATGGGCTGAAAATCGAAACGCATATGTCTCTTGCCGCCGGCGCGCACCGTGAATTACACGTCATCCGCTGGCAACTCCAAAAACAATCGGAAGCCGTCTGCTGGATGTTCGTCAAGTCAACTTTACTTTGCTCCCATACGAAAACCACCCCTATATTGTCCCATGATAGACTAGAATTGCCCAGTTTGACTGACGTTATGCCTCCGTTCTACTTCTACAATTGACAGACTGGCCCAATGCCAGAGAATGTCCGCGCAAAACAAAGCATCCCTGAATGAAACCAACCGACCTCTCCCGCCCCGCCCAACCGCAAACACCCCGCCGCCGCCCGCTGCTGCTGGCCGGCGCTTTTTTCCTGCTGGGCGTTGCGCTCACCGGAATTTGGTTCCAACACCACCAAGCCGGCAGTGTTGCCGGCGAACTTTCCGCCCCGACCAAAAATCTGCTGGGACAATTGGAAGCACCGGTGACCATCCGCTACTACTCCTTGCTGCCCGGAAACACCGACGAAACGCTTCAGGCCTTTGCCGGGCGCGTGGCGCAATTGCTCAACGCCATGCAAGCCGCCAGCGGCGGCAAAGTTCAGATCGCCAGCTTTGACACGCCAGCCGAAACCAACACCGCCGCCGCCAGCGCCGACGGCCTCCAGGCGTTCAATCTGGACAAGGGTGACGCCTGTTTTCTTGGCCTCGCCATTGCCAGCGGTAAAAACAAGGAATCCTTTGCCCGGCTCCAGCCGGAATGGGAACCAGCGCTGGAATACGACCTGGCCCGCGCCATTTTACGCGTGGCCGCCACCGGTGCCCCGGCCAAACCGGCTCCCGAAATTGCCAAGCCCAGCTCCGAAATCATCGCCTCCATCAACCGCCTCATCCCGGATGTGAACGCCGCTTCCGTGAAAGCGGCCGACCAGATTTTCCATGCCGAATTTATGAAGCAATGCGCCGAGGCCGGCACCGAACTTGAGGCCCAGATCAATGCCGCCCAGCAGCAGGTGGTCCAGGCGCAAACCAGCGGTTCACCGGCGGACCTTGAAGCCGCCCAAAAAAACCTGGCGCAGGTGCAGTTGGCGCAGGCGGACAAACTCAAGCAGGTCGCCGCCCGCCTCCAAATTCAACTGGCCGTCTTCCAGCGGATGAAGAACAGCGCAACCAACGCCGCGAAATAAATTCCCCGCCGCGCCGGCTTGTCTCGCCGAAGAAGGCGGAAACGGAAGCAGCGCGAAGGCAGGCTGAACACGGATTTTGAACAACCAAGAAACAAAGGCGCAAAGGATTTGAGGCAAATCCCATGGGTTTTCATGAGTTGGGTTAAAGAGTCTGGCTATTGGGTTGGCCAGGCTCTTTTTTTATAACAGCCCCAAGACGGATGACCCGCGCTGCATCGAGCCGGTGCGGATAGACCGCGATTTTTTCGAGCGGCAATGGTGGGGTGATGCGGAAAGCTAAAAAGGTTCGTGAGAACGACCAGACTGCAAAGGGCCGTGGATTTGCGCGATAGCGCGGCGTCCAGAAGCGGAGCACAAATTTAAGCATCAGCGCGGCGTAGCCACCTAAAAGCGGTTTTGAATTTCCGAACTGCAACGGTTTAGTCAGCCGTTACCGCTTTCTGAATCTCCGTCGGTAAATCCGATGGATTCAAGCACAGCCCGGCCTTCCACTTTCCAAACCCGCCGTGTTCGTTGACCGCCTTCACCCACTCGTCGAGATAACGCCGCTTCGTTTGGTCTTGCGCGGTATTCTGCCCTTTGGTTTCCAAAATAAAGTTTGTGCCAGTCGTGAGTCGAATCAGAAAGTCCGGGCGGAACTTGTGGAATACACCGGCGAAGATGTAGGCAATCTCAAATCCCAAGTGGTCGTTTTTCGCCCAAGCTGCAACGCTCGCGTTGTGATCCAGTTCGTAGGCCGCTTGCGCTTCCCAAGTCGAATCCGCCACGCACAAATTGATATGCGAGCGATTGGCCGCAACCACCGGCTTGCCGGTGAACCACGGCAACATATCCGCCGTCGCGCGGATGGGTTTGTGGCTGTCAAATACCGGCTCAAGTTTTTCCGTGTTGGATTGCCGGATTTGATCAAAAACGTGTTGCACGATGCGCGTCATGTTCAAGGTGAGCATCACGCGCCGTCGCATTTCGTCCTGATAAAACAGCGGCGGATTGATTTCGAGCATCGGCGACGTGATGAATTTCTCGACCAGCCAGACAACTTGCGCGAGCAAATTTTCCTTGCTGCCCCGCCAAGGCCGTTTCATCTGGTCGTAAATATCCCGCGCGACTTCAAAAACAATCTTCTGCAATCTGAATCGCTCCGCCAAGGCTTGCAAGTCTATCTCTGTCAAAACCGCCAGGTTCGGTTTTCCAGCCACGACTGCGGCCATCTCCGCATTTTCAATTTTGTCCGTCGCGTTCAGCGTGAGCGGTTCGACTTTCTTCAAATCCAATTCCAGTTTCGGGCGATAAACGTGGTCAATGCGAATGACGTTTGGCCAGCTAATCAGAAAGCCCACCTTTTCGCGCGACGCTTCAATCCGCGTCTTTGGCGGCGGCGGCGGCAACGGGCCATCCTCGCCGCCTTCGTGCGGCAGGAAAGTGAACGGCACGCCGAAAATGTTCACATATTCCGGCTCGAACAATTCCACTTCTTCGCCCGTGATCGGGTGCGGCATTTTCTTGGCTTCGTAACTTGTGCGCCGCAAGCCGCGCCCGACGACCTGTTCGCAAAGCAACTGGCTCGAAAACGCCCGCAAGCCCATGATGTGCGTCACGGTCTTGGCGTCCCAACCTTCCGAAAGCATCCCGACGGAAATCACGTTTCGGATTTGCTCGCCCGGCTCGCCGCGCTTGCCCACCGTGTCCACCGTTTTTCGTAAAAGTTCCCCCTGTTCCGCCTTGGTGAGTTTCTTCTTTGGCTCGTCCGCGTCTTCACTCTCGCCGTTTTCGTTTTGCGTCTCGCCTTCCTCCTCTTTGGCTTCCGCCAAGTCGAGAACTTTTGAATCAATGTGCAACGTCAACTCAGGTTTGCACAGTTCGTCAATCAGCACTTTTCGTTTATCAAAAGCATTCTTCACACGCGCGGCGGTTTCCGTGCGGTTGGCGACGGTGATCATCACGGGCGGAGTCGTGTAGCCCTTTTCCATCCAGCCGGTGTAAGTTGCCAGCCAGTCCTTGCCCAAAAGCAGATAGGCGTTCATCACCAAATCCGGCAGCGGTTCGTAGGCTTCCGCGCCCCGGCTCAAATCTTCGCGCACACCGTCTTGGTCGTAAATGTGATACAGCTTCGACTTGTAATTTTTCACGTCCGGCATCCCATCGTCACGCACCACCACGCGCGGCGTCTTCACCAGCCCGCCTTCAATCGCGTCGTTCAATCCAAAGTCGCTGACAATCCAGCCGAACAGCGATTCTTCCGTCGTCTGCTTGCCGCTGGGCGAAAACGGCGTGGCGGAAAAATCAAAACAGCGGTGAATCTTCCGCGCTTTGTGAATCCGGTCCAGTCCGCCGACCCATTTTGTCGCCTCCTCGATCAACTGCCGGTCAATCTTCGCCGTCTTTGCTTCCGGATTCACGCGCCATGCGTGATGCGCCTCGTCATTGATGACGACGATGTTGTTCACCTTCGCCATGTCGCCCAAAACTTCGCGGACGTAAGCCTCGTCGCTTTTCGCGCCGCGCTTGTCCACGCTGCGCCGCTTTTTCAATTTGTCGTCCGTCTCCCAATTCAAGACGTGCCAGTTGCGAACCAAAACTTTCCCCTGCCGCAACTGGTCGTGCTGTCCGCTCCGCACGATGTCAAACTCGTCGTAATAATTTCCCGGCCCGGCGGGAATCAAAACTTGCAACCGGCTTTTCACCGTCAAGCCCGGCGCGACGATGAAAATATGTTTCGAGTAGCGGTCGTCTTGCGGATACGCGACTTTGTTCAACACCTGCCACGCAATGAGCATCGCCATCACCACCGTTTTGCCGCTGCCTGTCGCCATCTTGCAACACAACCGTTGAAACGCGCCGCCGTCCGACGGAATGGCAATGCCGACGCGCTCCGACGCCGGGGCTTCCGTGAGCCAGATCAAAGTTTCAATCGCTTCAAGCTGACAGAAGAAAAACCGTTTCCGCTCGTATCGTTCCGAACCTTGCCAGTGTTCCAGCAAACCCCGCGTGATGCCCGTCACGCCGGGATAACCGTCCGCGCGCCATTTGTTCACGCGCAGACGGATTTGATTCACCAGTTCAATCGGAATGAATCGTCCGGGGTCGTCAAACGATTTCGAGCTGTCCGATGCGATGACGTAGCCCGCCGCGCGCCGTCCGCTTTCCAGCGAAAACGTCAGCGTCTCGCGGTGATACAGCCAATGATGCTTCGGCTCGACGTAAGGCGAGTTGACGATGAGATGCTGGATGCCTTTGCTCGCCATGCGTCAGGTTTTCTTTGGCTTTTTTCCCGGCGGCAGCGGTTTTAATTTTTTCACCGCCGCCTCAAAATCTTTTTCCACCAAGCTCGGCTTCGCGTCTTCCAGCACGCGGAATTTTGAAAATTCCAGTTCCGCTTTCGCCACCGCCTGTTCGTGGGAGATACGCCCGGCGTGGGTTATAGCTAACTAGAATAATATTT
>DMQW01000471.1:7472-29109 GCA_003455565.1 Limisphaerales bacterium | reverse complement strand
TTCGGAACGGCCGCGCGGATTTTTGGCAGCGCCTCGACGTGGTCGTAGTGCGAGTGCGTGATGAAAATGTGCCGGAGCGCGAGCTGGTTTTCGGCGATGCAATCGAGAATCGGTTGCGCGTCGAAGCCGGTGTCGAACAACGCCGCGTCGCGCGTGACTTCGTCCCAGACGAGGTAGCAATTCACGATGGTGCCGTCGCTGGTGGTGGTGAAGACGCGGACTTCGCGCCATTGGCTCAAATCTTTCGGCGCGGGCAGCCAGCCGTTGACGATGCCTTCGAGCTTGGCGGCGTTCAAGCCGAGCAATGGTGCCAGCGCGGCGAAATTTATTTTCTTCGCGGTCTGGCCGGATTCTTCCAACGCGGCCAGTTCAGCTTCGGAAATGCCGGCGGCATTCGCGGCGGCGGCGGTGGAAATGTTGCTCATCGCACGGGCTTTGGCGATGATGTCGCCCGGATGGTCTTCGAGTTGCACGCCCGGGACGATAGCGAAAATTTTTCCAATCACAAGCGCGCGCGGCTTGAGGTGGGGCGGGGTTTGTGGTAGAACAGCGTCATGTTCGGTCGCAAATCCAAAAAATCTCGCGAGCGTTTTTACCTGCTGCCCGGCCAGGGCGGGGAAAATTTCCACCGCAAGCAGCGGGTCATCATGGGGTGGACGGTGGCGGCGGCGGTGCTGTTCGGGGCGGTATTGACGGCGGTGATGTGGTGGCTGTCCCGGCCAAAACTTTGAGCCGCGCTTGACCGCGCGGACACGGTTGTTATCATGCAGACAATTCGATGAAATCTTTCCGGTTCATTCTGGTGCTGGCGACGCTGCTCGCGCCGGCTGTTTCCCGCGCCGCAGTGGCTGACGGCATCAAGGCCGTGGTCAATGCCAGCGCCATCACGTTCGCCGAGGTGGAAGATTACACCCGGCCCGCCGCCGATGCGCTCCGCCGCCAGTTCGCTTCGCAGCCGGAGGTTTTTCAGCAGAAGCTCAACGAGGCGCTGAACGACAGCCTCGAACAACTGATCGAACGCCAGCTCATCTTGCACAGCTTCGACACCGAGGGTTACAAGCTGCCGGAGAGCGTGATTGATGAAATGGTGCAGGAACGCATCCACGAACGTTTCGGCGACCGCGTGACGTTGATGAAAACCCTGCAGGCGCAGGGGGTGACGTTCGAGCAGTTCCGCAAACAGATGCGCGAGCAATACATCGAATCCGCCTTGCGCAACCAGAATGTGCAGCGCGAAATCATCATTTCGCCCTACAAGGTTGAAAATTTCTACCTCGCCAACCAGGCTAAATTTGCCGTGGACGATCAGGTCAAACTCCGCATGATCGTGTTTCCCAAAACTTTCGCCGACGACACCAACGCCGTCAAACTCGCGCAAGAAATCGCGGTCAAAATCAAGGAAGGCGCTTCGTTCGTCGAGATGGCCACGGTTTATTCGCAAGGCTCGCAGCAGCATCAAGCCGGCGACTGGGGCTGGATTGAAACCGGCAAACTGCGCAAGGAACTGGCCGAGGCCGCCGCGCTGCTCGCACCCGGCCAGACCAGCGAAGTGATCAGCACCGACGACTCGGTTTATCTCATGCTCGTCGAGGAGAAAAAGCCCGCGCACGCCAAGCCGCTCGCCGATGTCCGGGGCGAAATCGAAAAATCTCTCCGCGTCCAGCAGCAGGCGCAATTGCAAAAACAGTGGATTGACGGCCTCAAAAAGAAGACCTTCATCCGCTACTTCTAAAATTGCCGTGTCGCGGCACGGTTTTAATCATAATCGTAATCTGTTTCGCTACGATTACGATTAAGAGCAAGATTAAGATTAAGACTGAACACCCGACACGATGAAAAACTGGATTGGAATTTCCCTCGGCGACCCGACCGGCATCGGCCCTGAAGTCGCGCTCAAAGCCATCGCCGCCGAAGCGCAAAACGCCGCAACGAAATACCTTTTAATTGGTGACGAGAATAACGCCCGCCAGTTGAATTCCTCGCTCGGTCTGAATTTGCCGCTGGAAAAATTCTCCAGCTATGGCGCCCCCGGAAAATTTTTCATCACCAATCCGCTCACCGCACCGTTGCCGGAAAAACTGCCCGCCGGTTCACCACTCGCCGCCAACGCCGCCGTTTTGTCTTTGCGCGACGGCGGCGAACGCTGCTTGCGCGGCGAACTCGACGCGCTCGTCACTGCGCCGGTCAACAAAAAATCCATCATCCGCGCCGGGCACAAATTCATCGGCCAGACGGAATTTCTTTCCGAACTCGCGGGCACCAAGCGCACCGCAATGATGCTGCTCGGCACGGACGAACGCGGACGCTGGCTGCGCGTCGCGCTGGCCACCGTTCATATTTCCATCAAGTCAGTTCCTGAAAAACTGACGGCGGAGAAAATCACGCTCGCTATCGAACTCGCCGCACAAGCCTGCCGTGATTTAGGTTTGCCGCGAGCGCGAATCGCCGTCGCCGGTTTGAATCCGCACGCGGGCGAAGGCGGAGAATTTGGCGGTGAAGAAATTAAAACCATCGCGCCCGCAGTTTTGGCCGCAAAGAAACGCGGCTTCGATGTTGTCGGCCCGTTGAGCGGCGACACGGTTTTTCACTATGCGCTGCAAGGGGATTTTGATGCGGTTGTGGCGATGTATCACGACCAAGGACTCGCGCCGCTGAAAGCCGTTGCCTTCGACACCGGCGTGAACTGGACGCTCGGCCTGCCGTTCATCCGCACCTCGCCCGACCACGGCACGGCCTATGACATCGCTGGAAGAGGAATTGCGAATCCATCTAGCATGATTGCAGCAATCCGGCTGGCGAAGCAATTGGCGGCAAATAAAAAGTAGGAGACGAGGTGACGAGTCTCTAACTAATCGGGGGGGAATTAAAATGAGACTCGTCACCTCGTCTCCTACAAATTAACCAATTAACTCGCGGACTTTGGTTTTGATGTCGCCTTGCTTCACCAGCGATTCGCCGACGAGGATCACGCCTGCGCCGCACTTTTTCAAACGCTCCACGTCCGCACGATTGTGGATGCCGCTCTCGGCCACGAGCAAAGGCGAGGATGGAGAATTGAGGATGGATGATGGCGCGGAAGTCTTTGCCATCTTCCATCCTCCATCTTCCATCTTTGCCGCCAGCCGCTCCGTTGTCGCCAAGTCCACCTTGAAAGTTTTCAAATTGCGGTTGTTCACGCCGATGAGCGCCGGGGAAATTTTCAGCGCGCGTTCCAATTCTTCCTCGTCGTGAACTTCAACCAAAACGGCAAGCCCGGCTTCGCTGGCGAGCGAATGGAATTTCGCCAATTGCTCGTCGGTCAGAATGGCGACGATGAGCAGGATGGCGTCCGCGCCCCATTCGATGGCTTCGAGAATCTGGCGTTCATCAATGATGAAATCCTTGCGCAAGAGCGGCAGTTTCACGGCGGCGCGGATTTGACGAAGGTGATCGAGCGAGCCTTGGAAAAACTTTTCGTCCGTCAAAACGGAAAGGCAGCTTGCACCCGCCGCTTCGTATTCCTTGGCGATTCGGACCGGATCAAAATCTTTGCAAATCACGCCAGCCGAAGGCGACGCCTTTTTTACTTCTGCAATCAGCGCAATTTCACCACGTTTTGATTTTCGCAACGCCGCGAGAAAATCACGTCGCTCGCCATGCTCCAGCATTGCGTCGCGCAAATCACCGGCGGCGATAATCCGCGCGGGCAATTTTGCGACTTCGCGTTTCTTTTCTTCTACAATTTTATCTAAAATATTCATTGAGAATATTTGAATCAATCCTCGGTTAAACGCGAACCCTGCGTCCATTTCCAATTTTTGTATTCGAGCTTAAAAGTATACCAACCATCCCATTGCTCAACCTTACCAGTCAGTTCCTTTTCTGTGCTGGAATCTAATTTAATTCCGTCACGCGCCACTTGATCGCTTCGCCAAAGCAGTTCTTGAGTATCAAAGGCGGAAAGCCTCGTAAAATCACAAGCAAGAACTAAATCTTTTCCTGGTGCTGCAATTGCACTGACGAAATAATCAACGTAAGTTTTGTGGCATAATTTGCGCGCATGGCAATCCAAGATATAACCTTGACCGCCCGCAATTACAAAGACGTATTTATCGTCTGCAAATTTACAAGCTGCATTGTAATTTTTCAGCGCGCCGCGTCCAAAAACTCCAGCCCATATTTCGGATTCACTTTCAAATCGAATCCATGTGCAGTCACCTTGCACATCAAACAGATATTCTTTTATTGTGCCCGAAATTGGAGGCTCGGAAAGAATTGAAACTTTTAAGTTCATAAACTTGCGAAGTTATTATTCCTCTTCATCCTTCACGCCTTGCATCCGTTTCAGCGGACGGCCGGCGCGCAGCCAGCCATTCACGAACGCATCCAGGTCGCCGTCCATCACGCCTTGAACATTGCTCGTTTCGACGCCGGTGCGCAAATCTTTCACCATGCGATACGGCTGGAAAACGTAGCTGCGAATCTGGTTGCCCCACGAGACGCTGCCTTTGTCGCCGTAAAATTTTTCCATGTCGGCTTTTTCCGCATCTACGCGCTGCGCAAAAATCCGCGAGAGCAAAAGCGTCATCGCCGTGGCGCGGTTTTGATGCTGCGAACGCTGCGCCTGCGACGCGACGACGAGACCGGTCGGAATGTGCGTGATGCGCACGGCGGTTTCAACTTTGTTCACATTCTGGCCGCCTTTGCCGCCGGAACGAAACGTATCAACCTTGAATTCATTGGGCGGAATGACGATTTCGCCATCGCTCTCCTCGATTTCCGCAATCGTGTCCACGCTGGCAAAACTCGTGTGCCGGCGTTTGTTGGAATCGAACGGCGAGATGCGCACGAGGCGATGCACGCCGCGTTCGGCCTTGCAAAAACCGTAGGCGTTCTCGCCCTTGATGAGCATGGTGACGCTTTTGATCCCCGCCGTTTCACCGGGCAGCGCGTCGGTGACTTCGACTTCCCAGCCGCGCGATTCGGCCCAGCGCGCATACATGCGCGAGAGCATTTCCGCCCAGTCCTGCGATTCCGTGCCGCCCGCGCCGGAGTTGATGGTGAAGATGCAATTCTTTTTGTCGTGCGGGCCGTTGAGAAACAGTTTCAATTCCAGCGCGTCGAGTTCCTTGAAAAATTTCGCGAGGTCGCGCGTGAGTTCCGCTTCGATCGGCGGCTGCGCTGCGGCGGGTTCCGCCTCGCCGAGTTCGAGCATGACGCGGAAATCTTCGAGTTGTTTCTCGAATTTTTGGAGCGGCTCGATCTTGTTGCGGATGACGCCGGCCTCGTCAATGAACCCCTGGGCTTTCTCGCGGTTGTTCCAGAAACTTTCGTCCGCCATCAACGAGTTCAGCTCGGTGAAACGCTTTTGCAAAGTGGCGACGTCAAAGAAACCTCCGCAGATGCGTGAGTTTCTCGGCGGCGGTCGTCAATTGAGGGGCGATCATTTCGAACATGGCGACGGAGAATACCGAAGCGGAAAGCCGGAATCCAGAAGGTATTATCGCCGCTTGTCTTTGCGGTCGGTTTTGCGTGACCACTGCCAGATTTGAAAAGCAAGGAATAGGAACAGCAGCAGCAGCAACAGCAGATAGCTCCAGCCGAAGAGGCCTCGTAGAAATTTGGCGATCTGCCGGTCGAACGGTGACATGGTGGAATCATCTTCGTCCGGTATTGAAACTCCGCCAACTTGCGGGTTGGTTGTCACGGAAATTTTTTCGGCGAGGTTGTTCGGCAATTGCATCTGGATTTGTGCCGGCGAAATGGTTCCGGCGGCCAAATGATTTTTAGCCAGAGCCGCAGGATGGGATTCAAGCCGATTGGTCAGTGCGACGGCCGGTTGCATCATCGGACGCGCCGGAGCGCTTGAATCCGAATTGACCGGGCTGAAACTTAGGCTTGGGATGGCAGGCGCTGGATTTCCATTTGGATTGATCGAAGGCAGAACGAAGTTGCCCGCGTTCGCGACGCTTGCGCCGGAAGCCGAACCGCCCCATTCCTCCACATGGCCGTCGGCAAACAGCACGTTGCCCTTGAACTGGTGCAGTTCACGCGTCCACTGCAAACGGACGCCCGCCTCGCTCCGCAGAATCGTCGGCCTTTGCGGTGAAGCGGCCAGATTTCCATCGCCTGCGAGAATGGAAACTGGCTTGAAATAATTCGCGTCCACCCCGACGAAATAACTGACGTTCGCATTTTGCAGCGCGCTGAAATTTCCGGCGGGCAGGCGCGTGTCGGCGGGGCAGATCAAAATTTTCGGCGTCACCAGGATGGTTGAAAGCGTTTGAAAATGGCGGAACGCGAAGTAAAACGGGCCGTTGATGAGATAACCATTTTGGACAAATTCCTGCGAGCCGCCGTCGTTCATGGAAACTTCCATCGGAAACTTGCTGTTGTGGTCGTGGGCGAATGAGTGGAAGGCAATGCCGATCTGCCGCAGATTGCTCTCGCACCAGACGCGTTTCGCGCGCATCTGGCTCCGGCTGACGGCCGGCAGCAACAGGGCGGCGAGGATGGCGATGATGCTGATGACCGTCAGCAATTCGACCAGCGTGAAGGCGCCTGCCCGGCGATTGGACTTGGAAAAATCCATGCCAATCTATTGAGCAGATGTTGTGCCGTGACGATTCCAGCCTAAAATGAGAGATTTCAATTTTCTGAAGCGTGAGTCTCACGCAAAAGCGCGTGGGCTTCACGCAATGAACTGCTGAATCGGAAAATCAAAGTTCATCTTCGCGCTCGGCGTAAAACAGTTTGAAGGCGCGGTCGTAGTCGGCTTCCGGCACGAAGACTTGGGCGGGGCGGCTCAAATCGCCGTCGTCCGGCGCGGCGGGGTCAACGAACGATTGCGTGGCGGCGATGCCGTTTTTTTCCAACATCATGACTAGCATCTCGGCGTTGATGAACGGGCCGGTGTAGAAAAGTTTCACGCGGAGAATTTAGCCGCGGATTGAACACGGATGAAACACAGATTACGGAATGGCGAGACGATTGGTGGCGAGGCCGGTTTGATGAAGAAGATTTGTGAGCCCGGAATTGCTAACCATTTGAACACTTCCGTCGGCGAGACCGATGTTACCGACGAATTTGTGACGTGCGACTGTCCAAGAAATCGGAGCGTTGGTTGAAAGTTCCAGCAAGCCGGATTTCACGGGAACGCCGCCAATGGCAAAATTGTCGTCGCCGGAAAGAAAAACTTGTGGAGAATTTGTGTTCGCATCCAATCCGACGAAGTAGCTGATTTTGCTATTGTTAAAATCAGTAGTGAAATTGGTTGCGCGAACATGGTCGTTGTCTGCGGGACAATACAAAAGTTTTGGCGTGCTTAATTCGTTGGACATGACGAATAAATTTATCCAAGCGTTCCTTCCGTTTGCCAATTCCATTGTGCCGCCGTTCGTCACGGAAACTTGCATCGGGTATTTGCCGTTGTTGTCGCCAGCCCAAATTCGGTAGGCGAGACCGATTTGCTTAAGGTTATTGCCACATTCAATTCGCGGAGAGCGTTGACTTCCGGCCAAGTGTGGTAAAACAAAAAACACCGCCAAAACGGCCAGCATCACAACCACCACCAACACTTCCACCAGCGTCAGCGCGTAGTTTCTTTGATTTGAAAAGCGCGGTTTCATGTATTTCAAGTTGAGCAAAGCACATACCAGCGCGTTTTCCAAAGGAATTTGCCGGTTCAGTTTCCCGGCAGGCGTCAGTTTCACGCGGTTTTGCGTGAGCCGCACGCGGCGGGATTAGCCTTGACGAATGGGTTGCAAGTAATTAAGTTTTGCGAACTAAAGCGGTAATCTTGCTGGTGAGGCCAGCGTGCGAAAGTCGGAGATAAGCCATCTTCCGGCTTTTTTATTCGCCAGAGGTTGCCGCCGGGTTGTCGAGCGTATGAATGCTGAATTTATTGCCGGTCTGGAATTTTGGGAACGTGAAAAAGGCGTCAGCCGCGAAGTCCTCATGGGCGCGGTGCAGGAGGCCTTGCTGTCGGCTGCCAAAAAAGCGGTCGGACCGGCGCGGGAATTGCGCGTGGAAATGGATTCCAAAAACGGCGACATCAAGGCCTTCGCCAAGCTCATTGTGGCCGACCGCGTGATCTCGCAGCATGATCAAATCTCCGTGTTCGACGCGCGCCGCATCAAAGCGGACGCCAAAGTGGGCGATGAAATTGAAAAGGAAGTGACGCCGCAAGGTTTCGGACGTGTCGCGGCGCAATACGCCAAGCAGGCGCTCATGCAGAAAGTTCGCCAGGCGGAAAAGGCGATGATTATGACGGAATTCAAAGACCGCGTCGGCGACATCGTCAGCGGCACGGTGCGCCGGTTCGACCGTTCGGATGTCATTCTTGATCTGGGCAAATACGAGGCGTTGATGCCGAACAAAGAGCGTGTGCCGACGGAAGAATATCAGGTGGGCGAACGCATCCGTTGCTACGTCAAGGCCGTGCAGGAAGGTCCGCACGGGCCGGAAATCATTTTGTCCCGCGCCGACCCGCGTTTCATCATCAAACTTTTTTCGGTGGAAGTTTCTGAAATCAGCGACGGCACGATCGAGGTCAAAGGCATCGCGCGCGAACCCGGTTTTCGCACGAAGATGGCGGTTTATTCGCGCGATTCGAAAGTTGATCCGGTCGGCGCGTGCGTCGGCCTGCGCGGCCAGCGTGTGAAAAACATCGTCCGCGAACTGAACAACGAAAAAGTGGACGTCATTCCGTGGTCGTCTGACATCAAGACTTTTGTCACCAAGGCGCTCGAACCGGCCAAGCTGAAAAGCGTGGAACTGGACGAGGTGCGCAAGCGCGTCAAAGTTTTGGTCAGCGAAGATCAGCTTTCCCTCGCCATCGGCAAGCGCGGCCAGAACGCGCGGTTGACGGCGCGGCTCACCGGCTGGGAAGTGGACATTGACGCGGAACACATCGTCACCAAAGGTTTTGACGAAAAAGTTGCGGAAGCGGTGGCGTCCCTCGCGGCGATTCCGGGAATTTCCCGCGAACAAGCCGATGCGCTGGTTCATGCCGGACTGACGCGCCTTGAAGATTTATTGTCGGCGGAAGCTGGCGACCTCGCGGACCTCCCGCAGATTGGCGAAACGGCGGCGGCGGTTCTGGAAGCCGCGCGTGCCGAGGCGGAACGTCGCACGTTGAAAGTCGGCGAAGCGCCGGCGAACATTTGAAAGATTTATGGCGTTGAACGGAACAGGTTTGTTTTTTGTGAATTGAGCCATGCAGGCCAATGGCACATTTCGTTCGGCGGCAGTGAAAAATATTTATGCCCGTTCGTATTTACGACATTGCGAAGAAACTTGGTCTCGAGAACAAATATATTCTCACAAAGGCCAAGGAATTGGGCATTGCCGCCGCCAGGGTTGCGTCCAGCTCGCTTGACAAAATCAGCGCCGAATGGCTGGAAGAAGAACTGATCAAGGGCGATCCCGCCCTCGCCGCCCGGCTCGCCCCGAAGCCGCCGGAGGAAAAACCCAAGCCCGCGCCAGTCGAAGAAAAAATTGTCATCATCTCCGCGCCGGAACCGCCACCGGAAGTAAAACCGGAACCGGCTCCCGTTGTTGAGATGGTTGAACCGGTCATCGCCGCCGAGCCGGCACCAGTTTCTGAAACGGTTGAAACGCCGCCGACCGGGATTGCGCCAATCGTTCCCGCGCCGGTCATTCCGGTTGAGCCGCCCAAGCCGAAGGTGGGCGACAAGGTTGGTTTCATTGTTTTGCCCACACGTCCTTCCAGTCGCCCCGGCGACCGCCACGACCGTGGACAAAAAAAATCTACGCCCCCGCCGCGTCCAGGACAGCCCGCGCGCCCCGGCCAGCCTCCGCGTCCCGGACAACCGCCGCAACGGGGCGATGGCCGCCAGCAATTTCAACGCGGACGCGATGGCCGTCCCCTGCCGCAGTCGCGCGAACAGTCCAAACCCGCCGCAGCGCCGCAGCCAAGGTTTGTCGCGCCGGCCGGCGGTGAAGTCATCATCATCAAGCCGCCGATTGCGGTGCGCGAACTCGCCGACCGGTTGAAACAGAAGCCATTCAAGATCATCGCCGACCTCATGGGGCTGGGCGTTTTTGCGACGGTGAACCAGACGGTTGATGAAAAAATCGCCGCGCAGCTTTGCGCGAAATACGGTTTCCGGTTTGAAGTGGAGAAGCGCGCCAAAGGTGAAGGCGTCGTGCATACGTCCGTCAAGAAAGTTGAGCTGGACATTGAAGACAAGCCGGAGCATCTCAAGCCGCGCGCACCGGTCGTGACCATCATGGGTCACGTTGACCACGGCAAAACGTCGTTGCTCGACGTGATCCGCAAGGCAAATGTCGTCGCGGGCGAAGCCGGCGGTATCACGCAACACATCGGTGCCTACACGATTTCCGTGCCGCATCCGGAACGCAAAAACGAACTCGCGCAGATCACTTTTCTCGACACGCCCGGCCATGCGGCGTTCAGCTCCATGCGCGCGCGCGGCGCGAATGTCACGGACATCGTCGTCCTCGTCGTCGCGGCGAATGACGGTGTCATGCCGCAAACTTTGGAAGCCCTCGCGCACGCGAAGGCGGCGAAAGTTCCGATTCTTGTCGCGATAAATAAATGCGATCATCCGAACGCGAATCCGTTGAAAGTGCGCCAGCAGTTGCAGGAAAAAGGTCTGGTGCCGGACGATTGGGGTGGTGACACCATTTACGTCGAATGTTCCGCGATCACGAAACAGGGCGTGGACAAACTGCTCGAAATGATTTTGCTTCAGGCCGACTTGCTGGAGTTGAAGGCGAATCCGACGCGGCGCGCGAAGGGAAATGTCATTGAATCCGGCGTCGCGCCCGGCGGTCCGACCGCGACCATTTTGGTTCGCAAAGGCACGTTGCATCTCGGCGACGTGGTGATTTGCGGCGAGTATTACGGCAAAGTCCGGGCGCTCATCAATGAGGAAGGCGAGCGGCTCAAGGAAGCCGGGCCGTCCGTGGCGGTCAGCGTGCTCGGCCTCAACGGCGTGCCGGAAGCGGGCTGGGAATTCAGTTCCGTCGAGGACGAAAAAGCCGCGCGGGTGCTCGCCGAAGAACGGGCGCAGGAGGCGAAAGTTTTGGACTTGGACAATCGTTCCAAGGTCACGCTGGAAAATTTATTCGCCTCGTTGCAGGCCGTGCAGAGCAAGGTTTTACGCGTGGTCGTGAAGGCTGATACGCAAGGTTCCGTCGAAGCCATTGTCGAGGCGTTGAATAAAATTGATTCCGAAAAGGTCACGCTCGAAGTTCTCCACAGCGACGTCGGCACCATCACCGAAAATGATGTGGCTCTCGCGTCCGCGTCCAAGGCGGTCATCCTCGGTTTTCATACGCGGCTCGACAGCACGGCGGCGGAAAAAGCCAAGCGCGCGGGCGTGCAGGTAAAACTTTACGCGATCATCTACGAATTGATTGATCAGGTGAAAGATTCCATGGCCGGCCTGCTCGATCCCGACCTCAAGGACACCATCGTTGGTTCCGCCGAAGTCCGGCAGGTTTTTGATTTGTCCAAGGGCGCGCCGGTGGCCGGCTGCATGGTCAGCTCTGGCCGCATTGTGCGCGGCAAAGTGCGTATGCGGCGTGGCAAGGATATCATTTATGAAGGCGTCACGCAGTCGCTGCGCCGTTTTCAGGACGAAGTCAACGAGGTCCGCGCCGGCATGGAATGCGGCATCCGCATCGAAGGCTACAGTGAATTTCAAGTGGGCGACGCGATTGAATGTTACGCGGTTGAAAAAATCGCGGCGAAGCTATGAAAACAGATTGCTGGATTATTGGATTGCTGGATTGATGCGTGCGACGCGTTCTTCCACCCAATCATCCAGTCATCCATCAATCCAAAAACCCTTTCGACTTATGCTCAATCTCCGACATGAACGGGTGCGCGAGTTGTTGAAGCGTGCGATTGGCGAGGCCGTCCGCCGCGAGTTTCACGTCAACGACGTCGGCCTCATCACGGTCAACGACATTGACATGGGCGGCGATCTCAAGTCCGCCGTCGTCTTCATCAGCATTCTCGGGAACGCCGACCAGCAGAAGCGCGGCCTGCAGGTGCTCCACGAACATCGCACCCGCATTCAAGGCTTGGTCGCCAAATCCGTCGTCTTGAAATACACACCGACGCTGAAATTCATCGTGGACGATTCCCTCTCCCGTGGTAACCGGGTGATGCAGATCATCGAGGAGATCGAAAAAACTTTGCCCGCCGACACCGCCCAACCCGACGACCACGAGTGAAAAGTTATCCGAAAATCATTGATCGCATCCTCGAAGTCATCCGCGAACACGGGACGTTTTGCATCGTCGGCCACATCCGGCCCGACGGCGACTGCATCGGCTCGCAGCTCGGTCTTGCGCTCGCGTTGAAAAACGAAGGCAAACGTGTCACCGTCTGGAACCAGGATTCCATCCCGCAAAAATATAAATTCCTCAACGCCGAGGGACTGTTTGAAAAACCGAAGCGCGGCGAAAAATTCGACTGTGTCATCGCCACCGACTGCGCGAGTTTTGAACGGCTCGGCAAAGTCGGCGACTGCATCCGCGACCGGAAAGTTCTCATCAACATTGATCATCACCAGAGCAATCCGCGCTACGGCGATGTGAACTGGGTTTCGCCCCGCGAACCTTCCACCGGCGAGTTGATTTACCGGCTGATCAAAGTCGCACGCTGGCCGATCACCAAGCCGATTGCGGATTTGCTGTTCACCGCCATCTCGACGGACACCGGTTCGTTCCAGTATCCGAACACGCGGCCCGGCACCTTTCACGCCGGGGCCGAACTCGTCACGCGCGGTGCAAACCTGGCAAAAATTTGCGACGAAGTTTATCAGTCCTATCCGTTGTCGCGCGCCAAATTGCTCAAGCACGTTTATAGCAAATTTCGTCTGGCGGACAACGACCGCATTGCGTGGCTCTGGCTGAAGAAAAAAGATTTCGCCCGCACCGGTTCGGAGAGTGACGACACCGAAGGTTTGATTGATCACATCCGCGCGATTGAGCCGGTTGTCGTCGCGTGCGTGTTTGAAGAAATTGAGCCTGAACTCACGCGCATCAGCCTCCGCTCAAAAAATGCGCAGGTGAACGTGAACGAAATCTGCGGACAATTCGGCGGCGGCGGCCATCCGGCGGCGGCGGGCGCGCGCATTCCCGGCAAACCGCTTTCCGTGCAGCGCAAGGTAATCGCGGCGGTAAAAAAAGCTCTAAAAGCTTCAAAGTAAAGTTGTGAACGGCATCAAACAACTCAAGCTTGTTCCGAAAGGCATTCGTCGAGGCAATGGTGGTTTGGCACAACCCTGGAATGAAATTGTTCTTCATTACAAAGATTTGGTTGAAAACTATCATTGGCAATTTGAACCAATGCTGGGCTTGGTTGAAGCGTTGGCCGCCTCAACAGCATCCTGCGATTTGTTTCCGACAACTTCAATGCACAGATTGCTAGTCACCGATTCCGAAAAGTTTCATCATGATGACAATGTGTTGTTTGTTTCTTACGACCAAAAGAAGAAAGAGTTTGAATTTGAACATCGAACCCTTTCAGGTAAAAACGATAAGAAAATTTGTGACAAGGAAGACGCTTTAGAAACTTTGCGCCTGTTTTTGAAATACAAATTTGGCGTCCTGTTTGATTCAAAAGCAAAGGCCAAGAACACTTTTGGAAATTAGTCACCATGCAAGATTTCACCGCCCTCGATGGCGCCATTCTCGTTGATAAACCCGTCGGCCCGACTTCGCACGATGTTGTGGACGCCATCCGCCGCAAGTTCGGCATCAAGAAAGTCGGCCATTGCGGCACGCTGGATCCGAACGCCACGGGCTTGCTCATCATCGTCCTCGGTCGCGGCACAAAATTGTCCGAGCGGCTCATGGGCGATGACAAGGTTTATGAAGGCACAATCAAATTCGGCGAGACGACGGATAGTTACGATTGCGACGGTGAAATCACGGCTTCGCTGCCCGTGCCGCTACTGACGCTGGAACAATTGAACGAGGAAGCCGCGAAGTTCATCGGTGACCAGATGCAGATGCCGCCGATGGTTTCCGCCATCAAAAAAAATGGCGTGCCGCTTTACAAGCTCGCGCGCAAGGGCATCGAGGTGGAACGCGAGCCGCGCTTGATCCACATCTACAACTTTCGATTCACGGATTACACCGAGCCGCAGGGGCAGTTTCGCGTGGCCTGCACGAAGGGGACTTACATCCGCAGCATGGCGCATGATCTCGGCCAGAAACTCGGCTGCGGCGCGCATCTGACGACCTTGCGGCGCGGTGCGTCGGGAAAATTCGACGTGGCTGATGCGCTGCCGCTGGACACGATTTTGAAACTGACGACGGCGGAACTGGAGAAGCGTGTGCTGCCGTTTTTGAAACTCGCCGCCAATGCCTGACGAATGAAAATCATCCGCGCTGCAAACGAACTGGGCAATGGCAGTCGCAAAGTCTGCGTGGCCATTGGCGTTTTCGACGGCGTGCATCTTGGTCATCAGCAAATCGTCCGGCAGACGGTGGCGGATGCGCGGCAGCATGACGCGCTGGCGCTGGTCGTCACGTTTGACCGGCATCCGAGCGCCATCGTCGCGCCGGACCGCGTGCCGCCGCAGATTTTTTCGCGGTCGCAAAAATTGCGGGCGATTGAATCGCTCGGCGCGGACGCATTGCTGGAAATTCATTTCGACAAAACTTTCAGCGAAAAATCCGGCGAAACTTTCATCCGCGAACTGGCGCTCGGTCTGGGAAAAATTCACAGTGTTTGCGTCGGCGCAGATTTTGTTTTCGGCCACCAGCGTAGCGGTAATGTCGCGTTGTTAAAAAAGCTGGGCGGCGAAATTGGCTTTCAAGTTCACGGTCTCGCGGCAGTTTCGCTCGATGGGCAGGTGGTGAGCAGCACACGGGTTCGCGAGGTGATCCGCGCGGGCAATCTGGATGCGGCGAGCCAGATGCTGGGTCGGCCTTACGCGATTTGCGGCGAGGTGGTGGCGGGCGACCGGCTTGGTCGGCAACTGGGTTTTCCGACGGCGAATTTGAATGCGGCGAATCTGGCGCTGCCGCCGAACGGGGTTTATGCGGCCTGTACCAAACTAAAGGGACAATTTTACCGGGCAGCACTGAACATCGGGATGCGACCGACGGTGGTTTCGGCACCGCCGCAGTTGCGGGTGGAGGCGCATCTGCTGGATTTCAGCGGTGAACTTTACGGACTGGAACTGGAACTGGAGGTGGGCGCGAAATTGCGGGAGGAACGACGGTTTAATTCATCGGGCGAACTGCGGGAACAGATTACGCGCGATGTGGCGATGGTGCGTTCGATGGTTTGATTTGTTTCTCTGTAAGAGCTTGTTTTCAAACTGGTTGCTTTCATTTCTCCGGCTCATTCCGCAGGCTTGTGAAGCGAAGATTATCCTTGAAATTTCCAGTAAAACGGTTAGGATTGACGCGCGTCAGTCTTCTGGTATCCGGAGTTCCAGGCTTCACGGCAGTGAAAGCGGGTGATTCGTCAGAAGCCGCATTTCACGGTCAGCAGTGGTATTTTTTCTGAACCAGCGCGGTATTTTTTAGTCTCATAATTTATGTTGAAACGCAAAGCAACGGTGGCTAAAAGCGCGCCGAGCAATAAACGCAGCAGCCGTCCGAAAGTTTCCCAGGCCAAAACTCCGCCCCTCCGCCGGCGGTTTGTGATTTCGAGCAAAGCGATGAAGCCGGGAACGGCGGTTGCCAAACCGGTTGTCGGCAACAAGGTTCAGCCGCCAGCCGCTTCGGCCTCTCCGAAGCTGCCCACGAAGCCGCCGGCCAAGTCGCTGACCAGTGTGCAGACACCGGTGGCATCCGGCGTGACAGCGATTGATTTGACGGAGACCATCAAGACGCTGGTTCACCTCGGGCAGGAGCACGGCTACGTCACTTACGACGACATCAATGACATTCTGCCGGATAATTTAAGCCCGGAAGATCTGGATGCGCTGCTGACCAAGTTGCGCGGTCTCGACGTGGAAATTGTCATGGATCAGGCGGAAGCCGACCGCGCCGAACGCAAGCAGCCGGAGCAGGCGCAGCAGGCCGAGGAAGAAGATGATTCACGGCTGGAGATCCTGGACGACCCGGTTCGCATGTATATGAACCAGATGGGCAAGGTTCCTTTGCTCACGCGCGAACAGGAAGTGGAGATTTGCAAAAAGATCGAAGAGGCCGAAATCGCGATGAAGGCGATTATTTACGGCCTTGGTTTCACGGCGAAGGAGCACATCGCCATCGCGGAAAAACTTTTGTCCGAGCCGCCGAAGGAGCGTTTCGACCGCGTCATTATTGACAAAAAAATCGCCAACCGCGAAGGGCATCTCAAGGATTTGCGCAAGCTCATCAAAAAAATCCACGCGGCGGACCAGAAGGTGGACGCGAAGTATTTTGTCTGGCAGAAGGCGCAGCAGAAAGGCCGCAAAGAGGCGCTGAGCCGGGAATTGAAAAAGATGGGCGCGAAACTGCAGGAGCTGTTCGTGAAATTTTATTTCAAGCAAAAAGTTGTCGAGGAGATGATTGTCGTGGCGGTCAACATCCACGAGAAATTTCAGGCCAGCCTCCGGCATTTGCAGGAACTGGAAACGCAGCGCAACACGGCCGAGCGGCGGGCGGCGGCTGAATCTGAACAACATAAAATCCAGACGCTGGAACTGTTCGGACGGATGCCGCGCGAGGAATTTTTCAAGACGTTCAAAGATTTGAAGGCCGCCGCCGACCGGGCGCTCAAGGCCAAGACGCACATGGCCGAGGCCAACCTGCGCCTCGTTGTTTCCGTCGCCAAAAAATACACGAACCGCGGCCAGTCGTTCCTGGATTTGATCCAGGAAGGCAACATCGGTTTGATGAAGGGCGTCGAGAAATTCGAGTATCGTCGCGGCTACAAGTTTTCGACCTACGCCATCTGGTGGATCCGCCAGGCCATAACGCGTTCCATCGCGGATCAGGCGCGCACGATCCGTATTCCCGTTCACATGATTGAGATCATGAACAAACTCTGGCGCGCGCAGAAGCAACTCACGCAGGAGCTGGGCCGCGAACCTACGCCGGAAGAACTGGCGGACGAAATGCACATGCCGGTGTCGCGCATCCACGCGCTGCTCAAGATGGCGCAACAGCCCGTCTCCCTGCACGCGCCCGTCGGCGACGATGGCGACGTGAGCGTCGGCGATTTCATCGAGGACAAGTCGGCGGAAAATCCGTCGGACGTGACGAGCTACAGTCTGCTCCGGGAAAAATTGAGCGACGTGCTGACGACCTTGACCGAGCGCGAACGGAAGATTCTCGAAATGCGTTTCGGCCTGGCCGACGGCTACGAGCGCACGCTCGAAGAAATCGGCAAGATGTATAACGTCACCCGCGAACGCATCCGCCAGATCGAGGCGAAGGCGTTGCGCAAACTGCGTCACCCGACACGCGTGCGGCATTTGCAAGGCTTCCTTGAATCGCCGGAACTGACCTGACTGGTTTGGTTTTCCAGAACCGCCCGCAGCTTCGGCGGCGGGCGGTTTTTTTATTGCTCAAACCTGGATGGGCAGGATGAGCATCGCGAGGCCATGTTGATAAAGGCGGCGTTGCAGTTCAAACACGGTGTGGTTGTGCAGCCAGCCGGTGACGAAATTTTCGTCCTTGAACACAAGCTGGCCGGCAAAAAACTGCACCTGCGGAAACCGCCCGGCGATCTGGTCGCACAATTTTGCCGCCTCGTCCACGATGTCCGTGCCGAGCGCAAAATGGGCTTCGGTGTGAAAGCCGCGTTTCCCCATGTAGGCAACGTAGCGATTCACTTCGTGCTGGGCGTGTTCGCGCAAGTTTTCCACTTCGGCCGCGCCTTTGAAATTTCCCGCGTCGAGAACGCCAATCTGCAAGAAGATGAAATTGTCATAGACTTTCGGAAACATCCGCACAACGGCGAGCAGGGTGTGCAGGCCGAGGCCATTGAAACCATTGACCAGAAACACAGCGGTGCGGGCATTGGGATTGCAGGGGACCGGTGGTTTTTCAACGGCGGTGACCGCCTCGTCGGCCATCGCGGCGGCGACGAGTTCGTTGAGGCGGTATAATTTTTTCTGCGTCTGCCGATAGTGGTTTTTCACCCAGAACGCGGCGCCAATCAACCCGCCGGTGACGAGCAAGGTGGCCCAGCCGCCTTCATCAAATTTCGCGATACAGAGTGAAATGAGAATGCCGCTGGTGAGCAGCAGGCCGAAACCATTGACGGTGATTTTGGTTTTCCATTTCGGCTCCTTCGCGCGTTCAAGCCACCAATGGCGCACCATGCCGAGCTGTGAAAGGCTGAAGGTGATGAAGACGTTGATGCTGTAAAGCACGACGAGCAGATTCACGGAAGCCAGCGTGAACAGCACCACGAGCAGCGCCGCGCCGCCCATGAGCAGCACGCCATTTTGCGTCACAAGCCGGTCGCTCAACGTGGCGAACCGCGTGGGCATCCAGCGGTCAACCGCCATGTTGGCCAGGACGCGCGGGCCGCCGAAAAATCCCGTCTGCGCGGCGATGAACAGCAGCGCGGCGGACGAGGCCATCGCCGCGATGACGAATATTTTTGATAAAAGCGGCGGCCAGTTGGCGGTGATTTGCTCGAACAAGACGGCGTTAAGGGTTTTGACTTTGTCAGGTTCAACGTGGTAGAGCAGATACGCCAGCAGCAAGCCGCCGACGACGAACGACAGTGACGCGCCCATGTAAATCATCGTGCGTTTGCCGGTCTGCACGCGGGGTTCGCGCAGGGTGTTGAGACCGTTGCTCACCGCTTCGATGCCCGTGTAAGTGCCGGCGCCGAGACTGTAGGCGCGCAGCACCAACGCCATCAGTCCAAACCAGCCGACTTCGCTGGAATCCGATTCCGATTTCACGTCAACCACCACGCCATGAAAAATGCTCGGCAGATCGCCGAAGTGCGCCGAGATGGACCAGACGATGGCGAACGTGTAAGTCAGCACGAACACAAAAAACACCGGCACCCAGAGCATCACCGATTCCTTTGCGCCGCGCAGGTTCAGCACGGTGAGGAACATCACGATGCCGACCGAAAAAATTGTTTTCACCATCACGAGCGACAACGTGGGAAAAAGTTTCATCCAGTCTGGCGGAAAAATGCTGAACGCCGCGTCCGTGCCGCTCGCCACGCTGATGGCGATGGTCAAAATATAATCGCCGATGAGCGCGCAGCCGGACACGACGCCGACCGTGGGCGACAGCAGTTTGCTCGCGACGAGATAGCCGCCGCCGCCGGTGGGAAACAGTTCGATGATCTGCGAGTAGCTCGCGCAGATGACGACGATGGTGATTACCGACGCCAGCGCGACAAACAGGCTCAAGTTTGTGTGGCCGGTCAGTGCTCTGAACGCCGCCTCCGGGCCGTAACACGAGGACGACAACCCGTCCGCGCCGAGGCCGACCCACGCCAGTAGCGCGACCAGCGACAGGTGATGAAACAGATTTTTATCGGAGAGGTTGCGGGCACGCCCGATGACCACGTCTTTCGCCAAACGAAACACATTCATAGACAACTTTCCTTACTGCGTTTTATTTTGGGAGAACGTGGAGAACGCGGCTGCGTGTCCAGAGGATCGCCCTTCCAATTGCCGACGAGGTTAGCTGACGGGCTTGGCCTTGAAAGTGGCCTTGGCGCGCGTTGCCGCGAGCCGTTCGCCCCGTCCCAATCGCTTGGGAGTTTGGTTCCCCCGCATCCAACTTCAGGAAGGAAACTGGATTTAGGCTGTAACGCGGAGAGTAAATCACGTTGGCGGGATTTTGTCAAATTGACCGCAAAACCGCAGAAATACTTTGCCAAACGCCCGGCTAAACCGTCTTAATTTAACAAATGAAGTGGCGAATCCTTTTTGTTCTCACGACGTTGATGCTGTCGGCGAAATTATTTGCCGCCGACAATCAAAAAGTTTCGTCCGGCGAAATTCTCCCGCCGCCGCCCGCGCGCGAGTTTCGCGGCGTGTGGCTGGTGACCGTCGCGAACATTGACTGGCCGTCCAAACCTGGCCTGCCGGTCGCGCAGCAAAAAGCGGAATTGATTTCGCTGCTCGACCGCGCCGCGCAGTTGAAGTTCAACGCAGTTTTGTTCCAGGTGCGGTCCGTGTGCGATGCGTTTTATGCCTCGCCGATTGAACCGTGGTCGGAATACCTCACCGGCACGCAGGGCCGGGCACCCGAACCTTTTTACGATCCACTCGCGCTCGCCATCGCCGAGGCGCACAAACGCGGGCTGGAACTGCATGCGTGGTTCAATCCGTTCCGCGCGTCGCATCCGCTCGCCAGATCGCCCGCCGCGTTGAATCACATCACCCGGACGCATCCCGAACTCATCCGCCATTATGGGAAACAAATCTGGCTCGACCCTGGCGAACCCGCCGTGCAGGCGCGCGTGGTCGCCGTCGTGCAGGACGTGGTGAAACGCTACGACGTGGATGGAATTATTTTTGACGACTATTTTTATCCGTATCGCGAAAAAAACTGGGCCGGGCGCGAATTGGATTTTCCCGACGACGCGAGCTGGAAAAAATTTGGCGCGGCCAGCGGCTTCAATCGCGAAGACTGGCGGCGCGAAAATGTGAACCATTTTATCCGTCGGGTTTCGCAGGCCATCAAATCCGCCAAGCCATGGGTGCAATTTGGCATCAGCCCGTTCGGCATCTGGCGTCCGCAAAATCCCGCGCAAATCAAGGGCATGGACGCCTATGCAAAAATTTACGCCGACTCGCGGAAGTGGCTGGCGAACGGCTGGGTGGATTATTTTGCGCCGCAGCTTTACTGGCCCGTCGCGCCGCGTGAACAAAGTTTCCCCGTGCTGTTCGACTGGTGGCGGGCTCAGAATTCCCAAGGCCGCCACCTCTGGCCCGCGCTCGCGGATTCCTCGGTCGGCACAAAATTTTCCACCGAAGAAATTCCGCACCAGGTCCAGATCACGCGGGGGAAATCCGATCCGGGCGCGGTCCACTTTCATCTGCGCAGCGTGCTGGACAACCCCGCGCTCGCCGCCGCCGTCCGCGCGCAATACGCGCCGCCAGCGCTGGTGCCGCGCTCGCCGTGGATTGCCGCGCCGCCGCCGTTGAAACCAAAACTCATGGTGGACACGGGGAAGAATTCCGTGCGCATCCGCTGGGAAAATTCTGGCGGCGAAATGCCGCGCGGGTGGGTCTTGCAAAGCCGCACGAATGGAATCTGGACAACTGAAATTTTTCCGCCGGGCCGAGCGGACGCTTATCGGGATCACTTCAGCCCCGATGCCGTCTCAATCCGCGCCGTGGGCCGGCTGGGAGTTTTGAGCGAGCCGGCAATCTGGACGCCGAAAAAGTATTCGACGCCGGACACGACGCGGGGCGCGACGAGAATGAAGAATTAAAAATGAAGAATGAAGAAACCGGACTGCGCCTGCGAAAAATGTTTCTTCATTCATCCTTCTTCCTTTTTTGAAGTGGTTTTGGAAGGGCTGTAAGCCGAATTTTGTCTGCGCCCTTGCGGACGGAGAGAATCATTTATCTGTGCAGCCGATACCCGAAACCTGTTTCGCTTTCACGAAACGCGGAGCAGGCAGCTCCTCGGTTTCCTATTTGGCCTTGCACCCGATGGGGTTTTCCGTGCCGCGTTGCTTGCGCTTCGCGCGGTGCGCTCTTACCGCACCTTT
>DMQW01000471.1:0-7354 GCA_003455565.1 Limisphaerales bacterium | reverse complement strand
CGGTGCGCTCTTACCGCACCTTTTCACCCTTGCCACCGGCTTGCACCGATGGCGGTTTAATTTTCTGTGGCACTTTCCGTCGAAAAGTCTTTCAACTTCCCGCCCGCGTGTATCTCCGGTCAAAACCGGAGTTACGCGGCATCGCGCCCTGCGGTGTTCGGACTTTCCTCCCCCGGCTTGCGCCGGGAGCGATTCTCCGCCCTTCCAAAACCAGTGAAATAATAACCGATGACGGGAAAATCTCAAGGCTGTAGCAGCGTTGACATTTATAAACCAAAGATTACACTCAACTGTATGACAACGCTTTTACAAACGCGGGTCGAGCATCGCGTGGCCGTCAATTTCAAGCGCGCCGCCAAGCAGCGCGGCAAGACGCCTTACGCTTATCTGCAACAGGTGGTTGCGCAGGCCGCCGCCGTGCCCGAACCACGCACTTGGGCCAACCATCGTAAAATGATTGAGAGCCTGAACTTGAAGCCCGTGCCTTACAACCTCGTCGCCAAGCTCCGCGAAGATTGTGACGAGCGATGATTTACGCCGATTCCAGCTTCATCGTGTCTGGCTACGGACAGGATACAAACACAATGCTTGCGTTTGAGTATCTTGAAAAAGAAACGCCGCGCCTGCCATTCACTTTTCTGCACTGGCCGGAAGTCGCCAAAGCGTTGTGGACCGGCTATCCTGACCGGGCGGAAATCATCTGGGACGCCATCCAGCAGGAAGTTTCCGACGGGCAAAAACTTTATTTGCCCGACTTGGATGCCGACGTGGTGGCGCGGCGGGCGGCGGGACTGATGAAAAATTATTGTCCGCGCTGGAAAAAGCTCCGGTCGTTGGATGTCCTGCACGTCAGCGCCGCCGTGTGCGGCCATTTCAAAACTTTTGTCTCGTTTGATGCCGGCAGTTTTCAACGCGTGCTGGCGCACTCGCAAAAACTAGCCGTCTGGCCGCCCTTGACTCCGGCGGAACAAAAGCACCTCAAGTAACTGGAGTTTTGCGGAGTGTTGAAAAGTAATCCAAGACTGTTTCATCCCTGTCTGCTAAGTCAATCAATGCGTTTCAATCCCCGCCCGCCAAATCCATGTCGCGCGAGAAATACAAAATCCGGCCGCAGTTCGAACAGGTGACGATTTCCGATGCTGACTTGCAACTGATGATCGTCTGTGCGGGCAGCTTCATGTGGCAGCCGCCGCAGGCGCTGTGTTCAATGCCCACGACCACGTTTTCGCCTTTGCTCTTGAAAATCCGGTCGTAGCGGTTGCGCGTGAATTCGTCCACGGCGGCGGCGATTTCCGTGCGGCCACTTTGCAGTTCGGCGAGATCCTTCTTAAAATTATCTTCGCGTGAGTTGAGCAGGCCGATCTGTTCTTCAACGAGTTTTTTCGCGGTGGCGGCTTCCTGCTTGGCGCGGGCAACTTCCTTTTGCGCGACTTCGGTCTGCTCCATCAAAACAATTTCTTTGTCCTCAATCTTCGTGATGTCGGCCTTGCACGTTTCGATTTCGTGGGCGAGCGCCTTGTATTCCTCGTTCTTGCGCGTTTGCAACTGCTGGTTCGCGTATTTTTCAATCTGCGTCTTCTTCGTCTCCACTTCGAGTTCGAGCTGCTTGCGTTCGGATTCGAGATGTTTGATGCGCGTCTTGGCGGCATCCAACTGGTTTTGGGTGGCGACGGCATTGGCGCGCAACGTCTCGCGTTCCGGGCCGATGTGGGCGAGTTCCTGGGTGACACGGACAATTTTCCGGTCGCGATCCTGCAAAATGAGCAGCTTCTCGATGATTTCCTGCATTCGACTTAAAGGCTAATGGTCGCGGAAGTTCAAGTCAATGCGCGGCCTCAAATTCAATGCTTCGACCACTTGTAACGGATGGTTTCGCAAACTTGCTGAAAGGCGATTTCGGGATCAGGCGTGAGGAGGGTCAACTTGTGCGCAATGGCCGTGCCGGCAATGATGCGGTCGGCGGGATCACCATGAAAAGTTCGCGGCAGCACATTTTCGGCAGCGGCCACGCGCGCGGAAACCGGCAAAATCTGCAAATTTTCGGCCAGCGCGCATTCCAGCCAGTCGGAAAATTTCATTCCGAAATCCACGCTGCCTTTGCGAACCAGCGTGGACGCCTCCAGAAGGCTGATGTCGGAAATAAAAAAAGAGTTTGTCTCGTTCTTCAAAATTGCCAGCACTTTGGCGGGCAATGTTTCCGGCTCTTTCACGCCGTTGATCCAGGTCGCGGTGTCGAGCAAGACGTTCATTGCGCGCAACGCCATTCATTTTCCGACAAGACTGAATCGAGCAATTTGGCCGTGAGCGGTTTTCCGCCGCGTGCCGCGCCGAGAAAAGTGCTGTTTTTTTCCGGCGGCAGTGCGCGGAAATAGGGCTGTCCGCGATGCGTGACCAGCACCGGCTGGCCGTCGTGGGCCATGCGCTGGTAGCTGCTCTGATGTTTGAATGCGCGCAAGGTCACTGTCTTCATGTAACTCATTATGAGTAACAAATGGAACTTGTCAACTTAAATTCCTTTTGCAGTTTCAAGTTTCGCGGCTAATCTTGCCCCATGCGTTTCATCGGCAACGTCATCGAAAAATTACAGCGGCATCCCAAGCGGGTCGTGTTTCCCGAAGGCGAGGAACCGCGCATTTTGCAGGCGGCGCGGCAGTTCCACGCACTGCGGCTCGGCGCGCCCATCGTCCTCGGCGATCCGGAAAAAATCCGGGCCGTTGCCGACGAATTAAAAATCACGCTCGACGGCATCCGCGTCATCAATCCGGCGACGAGCGAAGACCTGGAAAATTTTGCGAACCGGCTATATCGCGTGCGCCGCGAAAAAGGTCTCCGGCCCGCCGAGGCGCGCGACGCGATGTTGCAGCCGAATTTTTACGGCGCGATGATGCTGGCGATGCATCAGGCGGACGGATTGGTTTCCGGCGCGTCGCACATCACGGGCAGCGTGCTGCGGCCGCTGTTTCAAGTCGTCAAGGCGGCACCGGACATCGCGGCGGTTTCAAGCTGCATGGTCATGGAAGTCGAGGACACGCGCATCGGCGAAAAAGGCGTTTTGTTCATGGCCGACTGCGGCGTGATTCCCGACCCGACCGTGGATCAGCTCACGGACATCGCCGTTTCCACCGCGCGCCTTGCGCGGCATATGCTCGGCGTCCGTCCACGCGTGGCGATGCTTTCATTTTCCACCAAAGGCAGCGCGGCACATCCGTCCGTCGGCAAAATACAGGCCGCGACCGCGCAGGCCAGACGCAAGGCCGATTTGCTGAACATCGAGGCGGATTTCGACGGCGAACTGCAGGTGGACGCCGCGCTCGTGCCGGAAATCGCGCGACGCAAATTGTCCGACAGCAAAGTGGCCGGACGCGCGAACGTGCTGATTTTTCCCGACCTCAATTCCGGCAACATCGCCAGCAAACTCGTCGGCCTCGTCAGCCGCGCCAGTTGCTACGGCCAGGTTTTGCTCGGCCTCAACCGCCCGGCCGCCGACGTTTCGCGCGGGTCGAACGCGCACGACATTCTTGGCGTCGCGGCGATTGTCGCGGTGCAGGCGACGGATTATTTGAAATTGTATCCGGGCGCGGACAAGCACCTGCCAGGGGAATGAAAAATTAAAAAAGGCCAATCGAACCAAACGACTGCGTCCGGTAATTTTTTAATTTTGCATTTTTAATTTTGCATTTTCATGAACACTTCTACGCCGCGCGTTTTCATCGCTGCCACGCGCCAGAACGACGGCAAGACCACAGTTTCGCTCGGCCTCATCGCGGCGCTGCAAGAACATTTCCCGCGCATCGGCTACATCAAGCCGGTCGGCCAGCGCTTCGTGGAAATCGAGGAGCAAAAAATTGACGAGGATTCCGTGCTGATGGACGCGGTGTATCATCTTGATTGTCCGCTGGTGGACATGAGTCCCATCGCCGTCGAACCGGCTTTCACGCGCAAATATCTCACCAGCGCGAACAATGAGTCACTCGTCAAGCGCATCCAAACCGCGTTCGACCGCGTCGCGTGGGAAAAAGATTTTGTGCTGTGCGAAGGCAGCGGCCACGCCGGCGTCGGCTCCGTTTTTGATTTGTCCAACGCGCAGGTCGCCAAGACGCTCGGCTGCAAGGTCATCATCGTCACCCAGGGCGGCATCGGCAAACCGATTGACGAAGTTTCGCTCAACCAGGCGCTGTTTGAAAAAGAAGGCGTCGAGATCATCGGCGTTATCATCAACAAGGTGCTGGAGGAAAAAATTCCGGAAATCACCCGGTTCGTCCGCAGCGGTTTGAAACGCAAAGGCCTCGAACTGCTCGGCGTTTTGCCGCACCAGCACATCTTGTCCAAGCCGACCGTCGGCCTGGTCTGCGAAGAGTTGCGCGCCGAGTTGCTGAACCATCCGCCGACGCTGAACACGCTCGTGGACGACGTGATCATTGGGGCGATGGGCGCGCAGAACGCCATGCCATTTTTCAAGCGCGGCGTGCTGCTCATCGCGCCCGGCGACCGCGAGGACATTTTGCTCGCCGCCGGCACAATGACTTTTCCCGGCAGTCCCGACAACATGGCCGGCATCGTTCTCACCGGTGGCTTGAAGCCCGGCGCCAGCGTGATGAAAGCCTTGCAATCATTGCCGATTCCCGTGCTGCTCACCCAGGCCGACAGTTATCAGGTCGCCTCCAAGGTTCATGACGTGATCGTGAAAACGCGTCCGGCGGATGCCGAAAAAATTTCTCTCATCCGCGACATCGTGGCCAAACACATCAACGTCAAAAAAATAATTGAATCACTTTAAGCTGCCCGCAGTTTTGACATGGTGATTAAAAATGATAGACTATTTCCAATGAAAACTACGATGACCATCAGCCGGCTGAATCAGAATGGCAGCGCCGCCGTGCGGCTGGCGAAAAAACAGGGGCAGGTGGCGATCACCGAACACGGCGAAACGGTGGCGTTTATTCTTTCCGCCGACAAAGTGGAAGCATTGCTGGACACGCTGGAAGTTTTGGGCGACGGACAGGCAATGAAGAATATCCGGGCTTACGAAGCCGGAAAACTTTCCATGAAAGACGTGGCGTGTCTGGATGACTAAAGTCCGCGTATCAGCGCAACTGGAGAGTTTTGTGAAATCGCTTGCGCCCGATCCGCGCCAGGCTTTGCGAACGGGCATCAAGTCGCTCGCTGCCGGGCAGGGCGACATAAAACATTTGGAAGGCGATCTGGCGGGTTGGAGCCGCTTGCGGGTTCAAACTTATCGCGTTGTGTTCAAGGAAATTTGGAAAGACGGCCATCGAATTGTTGATTGCGTTTATGCCAACCGTCGCAGCGTGGTTTATGACCTTTTCAAAGAAATTCTCCGCAACCAATTTTTGAAGGACTAAAAATTTGAAGACCAATCCGTTTCTAAAAACTCTGCCGACGTATCACCCCGGTCGCCCGATTGAAGAAGTGGCGCGCGAACTCGGTCTGCCTGCCGACTCGATCATCAAGGTCGCGTCGAACGAAAATCCGTTTGGCCCGTCGCCGCTCGCCATCGCGGCGATGCAAAAAGCCGTCGCCGGCGTGAACCTTTATCCTGACGGCAATGCGTTTTACCTGAAACAAAAGCTCGCGGCCAAACTCGGCGTCGAACCGGCGAATCTCGTCCTCGGCAACGGCTCGAACGAAATCATCGAGTTTGTTGCGCACGCGCTGCTCGTGCCCGGCGACAACGTGGTGGTGTCGCAATACTGTTTCGCCATTTATCCCATCGTCGCCAAAATGTTCGGTGCGGATGTCATCACGGTTCCGGCGAAAAATTACGGACACGATCTGCCCGCGATGCTCAAAGCCATCGCGCCGAAGACGCGCATCGTGTTCGTAGCAAACCCGAATAATCCCACCGGCACGCTTGCTTCACGCGAAGAGGTGATTCATTTTGTCAACGAAGTTCCCGACGATGTGCTGCTGGTGATGGACGAGGCTTACATCGAATTTCTGGACGAGCCGCTTGACCTGTCGCCGCTGGTGCGTTCAGGTGCGCGGCCCAATCTGATTTTGATGCGGACGTTCTCGAAGATTTACGGACTCGCCGGCCTGCGCATCGGCTACGGCATCGGCAATCCCGGATTCATCGCCGCGCTGGAAAAAATCCGGCAGCCGTTCAATGCGAACCTGCTTGCGCAAACCGCCGCGCTCGCCGCGCTGGACGACGACGAACACGTCCGCAAAACGCGGGCGAATAATTTTGCCGGCCTGGAATTTTTTGCCCGCGCCTTCCGCGCCTTGAAACTGGAATACGTCCAGTCCGCCGCGAATTTTATTCTGGTGCGCGTCGGCGACGGCCTGGGTGTTTTTGCCGCGATGCAAAAGCAGGGCGTCATCACGCGCCCGATGGCCGGTTATCAATTGCCGGAGTGGATCCGCATTTCCATCGGCACGCCCAAAGAAAATGAGCGGTGTCTCGGCGCGTTAAAAACGGCTTTGAGCCAGAAATAATTATTTGAATCGCGGCGAAAACCGATTACTTATTCTGCGCTGAAACAAAACTGAAGAGCCAAAGTGAAACCAACCGACCTGCGGGGCATCCTGCAATACATTCCGCAATTCCGCGAGAAGACGTTTGTCCTCGCGGTGGACGGCGCGATTGTCACCGACGAAAACTTCGCCACGCTGCTGCTGGACGTGGCGGTGCTGCGGTCGTTGAACATCCGCGTGGTGCTGGTTCACGGCGCGTCGGCGCAGATTAAACTGCTGGCGGACGAACAAAAGTTTTCCGCGTCGAATCTCGACGGTGCCGGCATCACGGACGCGGCCACGTTGCAACTGGCGTTGCATGCGGCCAACCGGCTCACGCACGAGATTCTCGAAGGGCTTTCGGCCAACGATCTCCGCGCCGCCAGCACGAACGTCATCATCGCGCACCCGATGGGCATAATCGGCGGCGTGGATCATCTGTTCACCGGCAAGGTCGAGCGCGTGGATGCTGAACTGCTGCAGACGTTGCTCGCGCAGGGCGTGGTGCCGGTCATCCCGCCGCTCGGTTTCGACGGCGACGGCAAAACGTATCGCGTGAATTCCGACGGCGTGGCGCTCGCCGTGGCCGAGGCGTTGAAGGCCATTAAATTAATTTTCATCACATCGAGCGACGGCTTGATCTGCAACGGCCAGCTGGTCCGGCAATTGATTTTGGCGGAACTGGAAAAACTGTTGCAGACGAACACCGCCGGTTTCGCGCCGGAAATTTTGTCGAAGGCGCAACACGCCGCCGCCGCCTGCAAGGCCGGCGTGCCGCGCGTCCACATCATCAACGGCAAGGTGGACGAAGGTTTGCTCGCGGAAGTTTTTTCCAACGACGGCATCGGCACGCTGATTTACGCGAATGAATACCAGC
>DMQW01000347.1:10537-10946 GCA_003455565.1 Limisphaerales bacterium | reverse complement strand
CGGCGGATTGAAATCGCAAGTTTGGCTGCGGGAAAATTTGAAGTTGTTGTGAATTGGAAAGGTGAAATTCCGCCCGCAAAAATCGCGCCGGAAGTTGCGCCAAGTTCGCCGAAAAAAATCGAAGCGTTTGACTGGAACAAAAAAAATCCGGCCGGCGAAAAATTTGAAGCCGTCAGTCTCACGCCGTTTTTCAACGACAAGGTCACGCAGATTTTCCGCAATGATTATCGCTCGCCACGCTCGCCGTTCGCGTCGCTGGCGACGCCAAAACACGGCCTCGGCGGCTGGTGCGAGCCGAATGCCAGTTTCGACGTGGACGATTCCGGCCTGCGCTCGCTCGCCGCGAAAAATGGCGGAAAAATTATTTTGCCGGACGGAATTTCATTGGCGACGCCGGGCGAAAATGGAG
>DMQW01000347.1:0-10394 GCA_003455565.1 Limisphaerales bacterium | reverse complement strand
GGGATTTCATTGGCGACGCCGGGTGAAAATGGAGCGAAGAATATTATTTTCACGTCGCAATGGGACAATTATCCGCGTGAAGTTTCCGTTCCGCTGGCGGGAAAATCGTCGCACGCCTTTTTACTCATGGCCGGTTCGACGACAGCGATGCAAAGCCAGTTTGACAACGGCGAAGTCATCGTGACTTACACCGACGGCTCGACGGGAAAATTGCCGTTGCGCAACCCGGTGAACTGGTGGCCGATTGACCAGGATTATTTTATTGATGATTTTGCGTTCCGCCGTCCGGAGCCGATTCCGCCGCGCGTGGATTTGCGGACGGGAAAAATTCGCATTCTCGACGTGGAAACTTTCAAGGGCAAAGGCGGAAAAGTTTCCGGCGGCGCGGCGACGGTTCTGGATCTGCCTTTGAATCCGCAGAAAGAATTGAAATCGCTCACCGTTCGCGCATTGGCGAATGAAGTGGTCATCGGGTTGATGAGCGTGACGCTGGCACGATGAGGGAATTGATCCGGGCCGGTAAATCTTGCCTATGTCATCACCGGCAGCCACAGTGATAGCATGAACCAGCGGCGTAATAATAGAGCAGCGCCAGCCCTGATTCCGGCTGGCATTGTGCGATTCGTTGCGCTGACGTTGATGCTGGTCGCCGCATTGCGAGCCTGGGGCGCAGGAGCCGGCGGAGATTATCTCACCGATGTTTGGACGGCTGACGAAGGCTTGCCGGACAGTTCCGTCACCGCCATTGCGCAGACTCCGGACGGTTATTTGTGGGTCGGCACCTACAATGGGCTGGCGCGATTCGACGGGATGCGTTTTGTAACCTTTGATCCGGCGAACACGCCGGCACTTGCGCACGCACGCGTGCGAAAACTTTCCGTTGATAATCAGGGCACGCTTTGGATCAATACGCTGGATGGTTCGATGACTTCCTTGCGTCAGGGAACATTTACGCGGGAATGGACTGGCGCGGAAGGGCTGGATCCGGATGTCACACTAGTTTCATCGTCGTCGAATCAGGTGACTTTTTTATTACACCGCGGATCTCTCCGCCGCAAGACGCAGTCCGACCCGGCGGGAACCGGCTGGGAAGATTTGAATCCGCCAAGCCGGAGTGTCGGCACGCTTTGTGTGGAAGATGGTGCGGGGACAATTTGGTATCGTGGTGCGGACAAACATTTATGGCGGGTGACGGGCAAGGACTTTGAACCGCTGCCGCAAATTTCTGGACTGGTGGGGAGCCAGGTCAATTGCATGGCAACCGATTCACGAGGTCGTTTGTGGATTGGCACGGACAAGGAAATCGCGATGTGGGATGGAACCCAGTTTCAAACCATCATCCCCACGAATGCTGAATTGCCGGTGGACGTGGCGTTTCTTTCTGTTGCTGAAGATGGCGGCTTGTGGGCGGTGGCGAACGGGCGCGTGCGCAAGGCAATGGATCGCCGATGGATTCTTGAAGCGGAATCGCTCAAGAATGTGTTCACCGGTAACTTGAGCCGGATGGGAGCGCGCAAAGATCATCACGGAGGCGTGTGGCTTTATGACTATGGACGGGGTCTGTCGCATATCGCCGACGACGGCCAGGTGCGGCAGTTCGGTCCGCAAGAAGGTTTTCCCGGGGAGCGGGTAAATTGTTTCTTTGAAGATCACGAAGGCAATTGGTGGGCGGGTCTGGATGCTGGCGGATTGGTGCGAATCCGCGAGCGGCGGTTTCAAACCATTGACACGAGCGGGCAGGTTCCGACGAAACCGGCCAAATCAGTTTGCGAAGAAACCAATGGCACTCTCTGGATTGGCACACTGGGCGATGGCCTGGCGCGCTGGCAGGCGGGAGCTTTCACAAACCTGATGGTGCCCGGCGGAACGGGCAAAGGGTTTGCTTTTTGTGTTTACCCGGATGCTGCGGGGCGGCTGTGGGTGAGCGCGGGTGACGAAGATTTGTTTGTCCGTGAACACGATGGGTTCAAGCGGGTATTACCCGTTGTCCATGGTGTGAAAGCGATTCTGGCGGACAAGGCGGGCGGCATCTGGGTCGGCACCAAGAGCGGGCTTTACTTTGCCAACAGTGAATCATCAACTGATTTCAAACTATACGAAGGAATTGGCCGGAACGAAGTGCGGGCTTTGTCAGAGGACGGACACGGTAGTCTATGGGCGGGTGCTGAAGACGGCACTCTCTTCCACATCACCGGTGATACAATTGCAACATTTCATCCCACCGACAGCAAAGTGCCACAGGCGATCTGGTCGCTGCTGGCCGAGGATGATGACACGGTCTGGGCCGGCACTTTTAGAGGCGGACTGCTGCGCTTTCGAGACGGAAAATTCACACGCTTCAGCATCAATGAAGGATTGCCGGACAACATCATCTGCCAGATTCTCCCCGATGGCGCGGGCAATCTCTGGCTCGGTTCGCATCAAGGCATTTTTCGCGTGGCGAAATCGGCATTGAATGATTTTGCGCGCGGCGAAATCAAGTCCGTCCCCGGCACCGTGTTTGGCCGGTCGGATGGTCTGCCTTCGCTCGAATGTTCCGGCGGCTACCAGCCGGCAGCATGGCGCGGCCAAGATGGCCGGCTGTGGTTCACAACCGTCAAAGGCGCGGTTTCGGTCAAGCCGGAAGAAATCCGGCCGAACCCGTTGCCGCCTCCCGTCGTGATTGAGGATATACTCATTGACGGGAAAAGTCTGGATACCACCACCAAGGCGCAGGAAAAACCGGTTCCAACGGGGACAGTTTATGACCACGATAAAAAATTTCTGGAGGTGTCGCCCGGGAAACATCAATTTGAATTTCGTTACACCGGATTGAGTCTGGTCTCGTCCGACCGGGTGCAGTTCCGGTATCGGCTTGAAGGAGCCGATGCCAACTGGGTCGAGGCGGGAACGCGGCGCTCCGTGCAATATAATTTGCTCCCGGCCGGCACTTA
The DNA here is from genome assembly GCA_003455565.1 of Limisphaerales bacterium. Classification (GTDB taxonomy): domain Bacteria; phylum Verrucomicrobiota; class Verrucomicrobiia; order Limisphaerales; family UBA11358; genus UBA11358. Next base: position 7,461 of record DMQW01000347.1, on the reverse strand, counting down.
TCAGTTTCGGGTGATTGCGTGCAACAGCGACCGCATCTGGAACGAGACCGGTTGCACTCTGACGCTGAAAATCCTGCCATACTTTTATGAGACCTTGTGGTTCCGCGTTCTGGCCGGACTGGTTGCGGGCGGTTTGGTTGCGGGCGCGGTTTGGTATTCGGTCACCCGGAGATTGCACCGGAAGCTGGAGCAGCTTGCACGACAGCAGGCCGTCGAACGTGAGCGCGCCCGGATCGCCAAGGACATTCACGATGACCTCGGTGCAAACCTGACACTGATCGCCGTGCTTGGCGATCTCGCCAAGCAGGAAAAGGCCGCCGAACGCATCGAGAAAATGGCGAGCACGGCACGACAAGCCGTCAAATCACTCGATGAAATCGTTTGGGCCGTCAATCCCCGCAACGACACACTGGCGCACCTGATTGATTATACGGGGCAGTTTGCCGTTGATTATCTTCGTGCCGCTGGCGTGCGCTGCCTGTTAGACGTTCCCGAGCAGCCGCCCGAACGCGGAGTTCCCAGCAACGTGCGCCACAATGTTTTTCTCGTGGTGAAAGAAGCGCTGCAAAACATCGTCAAGCACGCCCATGCGACCGAAGTGTGGCTGCGTATCCACGCGACCAACGACGATTTGAAAATCATTGTCGAAGATAACGGCTGCGGTTTTGCGCACGTTCCCGCAAATGCGTTGGCGGATGGTTTGCGCAACATGCATCAACGCATGAATGAGCTTGGAGGCAAGTGCCAGATCCAAAGCCGTGTCGGCGCGGGCACGGAGATTATCGTGGAATTGCCCTGGCCGCCCGGCTGAATGGCTTCATACCTTCATCCGATGGCGGGCGGAAATTTTTCAGACAGAATTAGACAGTAACGAAGCAAAACATAATGATCACCATTTCCATCATTGAAGATCAACATGACATGCGCGAAAGCCTTGCCGCATGTCTGGGGAACGCGCCGGGATTGCGATGCGTTGGCACGCACGCGACGGCTGAAGATGGGTTGCAAAACATTCCAAAAGAAAATCCCGACGTTGTGTTGATGGATATCAATCTGCCCGGCATGAATGGCATTCAATGCGTCTCCCATTTGAAGAAACGAATGCCAAAAATCCAGGTCTTGATGCTGACAACTTACGATGAAGGAGATTTGATTTTTGATTCGTTGCGCGCGGGCGCAAACGGTTATCTCCTGAAAAATATGCCGCAGGAAGAATTGGTTGAAGCCGTTCAACAAGTTCATGCCGGTGGCGCGCCGATGTCACTTCAGATTGCGCGGAAAGTAATCAATCATTTTCATCAAACCGGCAAGCCCGCTTCCGACGTGGCACAACTTACCGTGCGCGAACTTGAAATTTTGAGACTGCTGGCCAAAGGCTACATGTATAAGGAAATCGCCGATCATCTTGCGATCAGCATGAGCACGGTGCGCACCCATGTCAGTGCCGTTTACGAAAAACTCCACGTCCACTCGCGCACCGAGGCGGCGATGAAGCTCGTCGGAAGGGAATAAAATACAATGGCGCTCAAATAAAAAAACTGCATCGGATAAACATCTGATGGATTTTTGACTGAAAATGAGGTAATTAAAACACAATCAAAACCCCAATCGCAGCCGATATATCAATTAAAACCGTATTAAGCCATTTTATGTCATCATTATTTTCTGATAAAGCCCTCATAACTTTTATGCAAATCACCAAAAACTTCACCTGTCTTTTAATCTCTGCCATTTTAATCAGTGCGGCGACCGTGAAAGCACAAACCACCGCCACATGGATCGGCCCCGCCAGCGGCGGCGAGTGGAACACGCTCATCAGTTGGGACATTGGCATTCCCGACGCGGGAACCAATGCGGCCATTACCAATGCTGCCTCGGTGGATTACAACACGCCGATGACGGCGGTCAGCATTGGCGGCCTGTATATCGTCGGCGGCTCCTCCCTGAATCTCAATGCCGCCGGCTTCAACATCGAGTCCGCCGCCACGGCCAACTGCGCCACCATTGGCACCAGCGGCAGTTCCGGCGCGTTGACCATCAATTCCGGCGGCACCCTGACGGTCACCAATTCCGGGCCATTCTTTCTTAACACCAACAGCCTGCTCGTTGTGAATGCCGGCGGCACGTTGCTCGTCACCAACCCCCTCGCCACGGATGGCATATTGGTGGGGGCCAACAAGCGCCTGGGCAGCACCACCAACCGGGCGCAGGTGAAAATTGAGGGCGGCACCGTAACGATCAACAACCGGCTCACCATTGCCGGCTCCACCAGCGGCACCACCGGCGGCAGTGAAGTGCTGGTGGACAGCGGCATTATAAATCTGCTGGGTGGCGGTCGAATCAACAATACGTCGGATGACGGTGGGTGCCGTTTCCTGGTAAATGCCGGCAGTGTGGCGCTCGGAAATTTCACCGTTGTCAGAAGCGGTCCCAATCCAGGTGCCGGACTGGTCATCAGCAACGGGGTGGTCAATGCCACGGCCATTCAGATTGGCACGGATGCCTCCCAGGCTTATGGTTCGATTTACGACGGCGTGCTCACCAACACCGGCATATTCACGGTGAGCGACACGATCAATGCTGCGACCTCAAAAGATCGCCGGTCACGCTTCATGATGCTGGGCGGCACCGTGGTTTCCACGACACCGGAAGGCATCATTGTGGGGAATCAATCCAACGGCGGCGCGGCCTCCTCCTCGAGCATCGGCGGCATCTTGGGCATCAGCGGAGGAATGTTGTCCGCCAACGGCATCACGCTGGTCAAGGACAACACGCTCATCAATGCCTACGGCACATTCAACCTGTCCGGCACCGGCACCGTTTATCTCGGATCCGTGGGTCTCGTGGGCAATCCGGGTGCGGGCGGCAGCGGCTACTTCGTCAATTTCAGCGGCGGCACCCTGGGTGCCAGCGCGGATTACGCCATCAATGCCGACGTGAAGCTGGCCAGCGGCACGACCACGATTCAAGCGGCCGATGCCAGCGGAAATCCCTTCAACATTTCAGCGTCCGGCATTTGGAGCAGCGCCGGCATACTGAACAAGACCGGCGGCGGCACGCTGACGATGGGCGCGGCCAACACCTACAGTGGCGCCACGCTGATCAACGCCGGCACTTTGGCGCTCGGCGCGAGCGGCTCGTTGACCAGCGGCATGATCATGGTTGGCAGCGGTGCCACCTTTGATGTGTCCGCAAATGGCGCGTATGCGTTGAATGCCGGCCAGACTCTCGCCGGCTTTGGCACGGTGACCGGCGCAGTCGCGGCGGCGGCGTCTTCCACAATTTATCCCGGCAGCAACGCGGTGACCGGCACGCTGACCTTGAAGAACAGCCTGACGGAAAACGGCAGCGTCAACAACCAGTTCAACCTGTCATCCGATCCCAACGGGCCGAACAACGACTTCCTCAATGTGCAGGGCGACTTGAACGTCAGCGGCCTGAACACCATCAGCATCATCGGCGCATTGCCGTCGGGTGCAAAATACGCTCTCATCCATTACGGCGGAATCTTCAACGGCGACACCAATAATTTCACGCTCTCCAACGCCACGGGCATCCTCTCCAACAGCGTGGCCAACCAGACTATTTATCTCCTCGTCGCCACCAGCCTGCGGGGGCCGACGAACCTTGTCTGGGGCGGCAACGCCGTGACGAATGACTGGGACGTGGGAATTGCCACCAACTGGCTGAACGCCGGCGCGCTGGACTTTTTTGTGGCGAACGACAACGTCTTGTTCAGCGACATCGGGGCCGCTTACCCGCTGGTTAACATTCCCGGCACGGTCACGCCTGCTTCCGTCGTGGTCAACACGACGACAAACTATGTCTTCAACGGCACCGGCTCCATCGGCGGCACGGGCAGCCTCACGGTCAGCAATGGCATCCTGACCATTCTGAACACCAACACCTACACCGGCCCGACCATCCTGGCCGGCGGCGTTTTGGAGGTGGCCGGCCTGGCCTTGGGTGGAACACCGAGCAGCATTGGCTCGGCGACGACCGATCCGGGCAACTTGGTGTTCAGTGACGCCACCTTGAGATACCTCGGCGATTCAACCAGCACGGATCGCGGGGCGACCTTCACCACCAATTCCACCGCCACCTTCGACATTTACAACAGTGTCACGCTGACCGAAAGCGGAACTTTGACCGGCAGCGGCGGCCTAACCAAGTCTGGGCCGGGCACCTTGAATCTGACCGGCAGCGGTGCCTACACCGGCAACACGACCTTGAGCAACGGCGTCCTGCAGCTCAACGGCACGGCGACGGTTGGCACGGGAGCGCTTGTTTTTGAAGGCGGCACGGCCACGCTGGCCAGCTCCAGCAGTTCGCAGTCCTATGGCAACACTCTGAACGTGGTCACGACCGGCACGCTGATTGTCAACGGTGCCAACGCCAACAACATCATGAGCGGCGGCTGGACCGGTTCCGGCACCTTGGACATCAACATTCCCAACGCCGCCGGTTATTGCACCCTCAACCATGCCATCACCACGAACTTCACCGGCACCATTTTCCTGGGCAGCACCGCTGGCTCCTTCCGCTTCAATTCCGGCGGCAACAGTTCTGGAGCCCAACAATGTAACGGCAGCGTTTTGGCCACCTTCGACCTCGGCACGAACACGGCCACATTCTTCAACCGCAACGGCGGCGGCGACTCCTATGGGACATATTATTTTGGCGCGTTGACTGGCGGTTCCGGCACGATAATGAAAGGCAGCGCCAGCGCCAACAGCGCCAGCAGCTACCAGATTGGCGACAAAAACTTGAGCACCACTTTCAAAGGCACCATCGTCAACGGCACCGGCGGCTCCAGCGCGACGGTGGCCATCGTCAAAACCGGCACCGGCACATTGACGCTCGAAGGGGCGAACACATACACCGGCACGACGACGGTCAGCAATGGCGTGCTGGCCCTGGCCAATAATCCCGACACCAGCACTGATGGCTCCATTGACAGCAGCGCAACCATCAACGTCCTCCCCGGCGCGTATCTGGACATTTCCGGCCGCAGCGATGGAACATTGCAATTGCAACCCAGCCAGCAGCTTCGCGGTCGCGGAACCATCCTGGGCAGCTTGAACGTCTCCGGCACCGTGGCACCCGGCGGCGGGCCTGGCGGCAGCACCGGCACGCTGACCGTCACCAACACGGTCAACCTTTATGGCACAGCTTGGATGAAGTTGAACCGCACCAACAGCCCGAACAGCGACCGGCTCGTGTCTTCAACGGCTGGCATCATCAATTACGGCGGCACACTTGTCGTGACCAACATTGGTGCCAGCCTGCACGTTGGCGACACCTTCACACTATTCAGTGCCGCTACCCTCAATGGTTCATTCACGCTGGTTCTTCCTAGCTATTACACTTGGGACACCAGCCAGTTGACGGTCAACGGCTCGGTGAGCGTCACCGCAGTTTTGCCGCTGCCTTCAATCACCACTGTTGACTTCAGCGGCCTTGCGGGTGGTTCCATCACCCTCAATGCCAACAATGGCGCTCCCAACGGCCCGGTGAGTATCCTTACCTCCACCAACCTGGTGTTGCCTTTGAGCAGTTGGACGACGGTCACGACCACGACGTTTGATGGCAGCGGCAACTTGAGCCTCCCCATCACGGTGGATCCGACCCTGCCGCAGAGTTTCTATCTGTTGCAGGTGTATTGATAAAGGCCAGCATGGCTTTGGAATTAAAAACAAAACGCCCTGCTAAACAGCGGGGCGTTTTTTAATTAAGTAAAATTTTGTAATTAAAAAAACACCCGGGAAAATCCTATGAGAGTAAAAAAACAAACCGGATTTACGTTGATTGAACTGCTCGTCGTCATCGCCATCATCGCGATTCTGGCGGCCATGCTTTTGCCCGCGTTGGCCAAGGCCAAGGCCAAGGCTCAGCAAAGTGTCTGCGCGAGCAACCTCAAGCAATTACAACTCGCCTGGGTAATGTATTGCGATGACAACGCCGACAAGCTGCCGTCCAACCTGAAAAAGCCTGCAGCAACTACTCCGAATTGGGTGAACGGGGATATGTCTGTCGCCGCAGATGCCACGAATGCAGCCCTGATCCAGGCCGGTCAGATTTATCCCTACACCAAAAATGTGGGCATCTACCATTGCCCGGCAGACATTATACCTTGCAACGGAATTACAACTCGCCTCCGAAGTTACTCGATAAATTGTTATATGAATTCTGAAGACATCGGGAATACGCATGCCGGCCTCCCCGCAGGGATTTACCATGTGAACGTGAAAACCGGCGAAATCAGACATCCCGCGCCGTCGGCGGCGATGGTTTTTGTGGAAGAGGTTCAATTTTCGATAGATGACGGGGATTTCGGTTTTTCACCCAGCGGACTTCCTGGGAACGGACCGGTTAACACCTGGTATAATGTCCCGGCAATGATGCATCGCGGTTCGAATTTTGCCTTTGCGGACAACCATGTGGAGTTTAGAAGATGGCGGGATGGCTCAACCTTGGGCATCCCAAACATTACTTACACCGACCCGGGCCCCGGCTATTCAGACCTTCGATGGGTTCAAGACATTACGGCGACGAGATAATTGACTGCAAGCGCATGGAAATAAAAAGGCAACCCGGATTCACGTTGATTGAATTGCTCGTGGCCGTCACCTGTAAAAACCCCGGCGAGCAGCGGTCCGGCCACACCGCCGTCATCCGGCCGCAGGATATTCGCGCCAACCCAATTCATTCCGGGCACAAAAATCTGATTTGCCGGCGCTCGACCCAGCCGTTGCCATTTTGCGTGTGAACGAAAAAATAGTCTCCGCGTTTGCGCAATTCGCGGACCGGTTCACCCGGCGGCAAGGCCGCGACTGCTTCCGCAGATTGCGTGGGCGTCAGGCGCAGCGACGTATTTTTCTCCATGACGATGCCGATTTTCGACCGCGTGACGATGCCAACCGAAGGCGCAAGGCTCAACAGAAAAATGCCGAATGCCAGTGCGGCCAAGGTCTGATGCCAGCCCGCTTTGCGCATTCTTAAAAATCCCGGCAACGTCACCAGCGCCACCGCCAGCCATAGGCTGCCGCCTGCGGTCCAAGTCCAGAAGTTGGCCGGCAGCCAGGTCGAAGCCCGCTCCCACCACATCAGTTCCACCGGATTGACCTGGGCCGTTTCCTGCGCATACAAAAGATTATTGCGTGCGTCGCGGTTGAATGGGTCAAGCCACGTCGCCTGTTCCCAAACGAGAATCGCCTCGCCCACGCGCCCCCGTCGCCATTCCGCCAAACCGAGATTGAGCAAGGTTCCCGAAGCCATTTTTTCGGACAGCGAACCTCTGAAGGCTTGAACCGCCAACTCATATTGTCCTGCTTCGTAAGCGGCGACTCCGGCGTGAAAACGAACTTCGCCAGACGCCGGACAGTCGGGCGCACCCGCCACCAATGCCAGCATCAAGGCCAGGTATTTTTTGATTTTAAAATTCATAAACGCTCCTCCAGT
>DMQW01000077.1 GCA_003455565.1 Limisphaerales bacterium | reverse complement strand
CGCAATGCCTGATCGGCGGCAAGCGCGGCGGACTCGCTCAAAATCATAAATGGCGGCTCCATGCGGACAGACGCAAACGCGACGTGCGTGGCCGAAACGCAAAATGTGACCAGCAGGTTTTCACATTCGCCTTCACGCGGGACAATCGCGGTGAAAGGAATTGGATAAGGTTTTTCAAGCCGATGATAAAAACCGCCTTCGTGAATCACCGCGCCGTCCTTCACGAGACGCTGGCAGACGTGCGAGTCGAGCGAATAGCTGCCGAGGCCAGCGGAATCTTCACGCACAACCGGATGCTCGCAAAAATTCTGATTGATGACGAACTGGCCGACCATGCGCCGCGTCGCGCGGATGTAAAGTTGCGTCGGCCAGCCGCCGGTGTCGCGGAATTCGTCTTTTGGCAAACCCCACGGTGAAATTTCTTTCCGCAACCATTCCGGCAACCGCGCGTCGGTGCGAAGAAAATAAAAATAACCGCGCTGATAATCTTCGTGCGCGCGCCAGATTTTTGCGCGTTCCGTCCACGAGCCATTCGCGTAGCGCTCCGCGCCGCCGTTCACAAAATCCATCGAGATGCCGCATGCCCCGCTGTTCACGTCCGTCTTGCCGCGCATGAGCTTCGTGATTTTTAACAAGCGCGGATGCGGATACGGCAGCTTGCTGCCGAAATTAAAATACAAATCGCCCGGCAGCAGCGGTTCGCGAACCGCGTCCAGCGCGGCGAGGTAACGGCGGACGATTTCGTAATTCAGCGGGTCATAATTCGCCGGTGGCGCAATGGGAATTGAATCTTGTTTTGTGAGGCAGAGCCGGAAGCTGCATGCCTGAACCGCAGGGTTTTTCTGGCCTTCAGCCGACAACGGCGAAGCCGAAACAAAGGGCAGCAATCCGCTGGACGGATCGCCCGGCCGCACAAACGGATCAATCCGCAGCGGAATTTGCGCGGCCTTGGAATTGCCGGCGCGCTCGGTTGAAATTTCGGCGAAACTGACACCAGCGAAACTTTCGTTGAACTCGTTGCGGCCTTCGCGGGCTGTGCGGTGACTCACGCCCGCGCCGGCGAGCAAATCGCCTTCGTAAGAACAGTCAATGAACATGGCCGCTTCGACCGTGAGAAAATTTTTCTCCAGCGGCTGCGGCGACGGCGCGCCATGCGAATCCACCGGCGCTTTGTCGAGCGTGATGGAGCGGATGCGGCGTCCGCTTTTTTCCACGGCGGCCAGCCGCGCTTCGCGAAGCACCTCGACTTTATTTTTTGTGACGAGCTTCTCAAAAATTTCCTCGGCCACATGAGGCTCGACGCTCCAGCCGTTGCTGGAAATTTTTGCGGCGGCATAATAAGCGCGAACGTCATCGAAATACTGTTTCGTCAATCCGCCGATGGTCGAGGCGCGGCCAAAGTCAATCCAGCCCAAGCCACCCGAAGTCATGCCGCCGATGTGCCGCGTCGGCTCGACGAGCAGCAGCGAACGGCCAAGCCGTGCGAGCGCGACCGCCGCGATGACGCCGCCGGACGTGCCACCGTAAATGCACACATCCACCTTGCGCCGCTCCGTGGGGCCGGCGGCGAAACCGCGTCCGGCCAGCAACGCCGTCACCGCCATTGAAGTGGTGCCGATGAATGTGCGCCGCGAGAGCGTTGCTGGTTTGACGAGATGATTCATTGCAAAAATTTTACGGATAAACCAGCCGGAAGAACACGCTTCCATTGCCGGTGCTGACGGGCATGGTCATCTGGTTGGTCGCCGCCGTGCTGGCCACATCCAGCCAGTTCGTCCCCAACCCGGTCGCCAGATTATTGGTCTGCATTTGCACCTGCCAGCCGGTGTGGTCGGACGGCCACGAAAGCGTGAGCTGGTTCGCAACCATTCCAATCGCCAGGCTCGGCGCGTTCGTGGAAACCACGCGGATGCTGCCGTCAACCGCAACATTGTTTTGCCAGACATTGCCTGCAATCAATGCCGGCAAGTTCACCGTTGAAAATCCGCCGGCCGCTTGGTTGAACAACTGAAACACATCGCCGCCTTGCAATGCCATTCCCAAATTGCTCACCGTCAACGTGCCAACAACTTGCCCGGCGGCGCTGCCGCTCAAAAATTTTCCGATCGTCACGACGGTGCCGCTGCCGCTGACATCAAGATGATTTGTTCCGCCGCCCAAAATCAGCAGGCCGGTTTCAGTGCCGCTGCCACCGTTGGCAAGCTGGCCGAGCGTGAGGCTGCTCAAGTATCCGTTGAACGTGCCCTGATTGTAAGTCGTGGGCGTCTGGTCCACGTTGCCGTTGGTGTTGATGTTGTCGTAGATGCGCCCGGTGCCGGAATTGTAAAGCACCGCGCGCTCCCAATAATAAATGTTCGTCGCCTTGTTCCAGTAATTCGTGTCGCTGTAAATTTGATAAAGCAGCGACGCGGCGATCGCGCCCGGCCCGTTGACGCAGGCGTTCTTGGAGGCATTGTTCGGATACAGCCAATAAATTCCGCCGCCGAGATTCGTGTCCCAGCCGCGCGCATAGACCATGTCGAAATTCGACTTGGCGATGTTGCAATAATTAGTCTTGCCGGTGACCGCCCCGCCGCGCGCGAACGCCATGACCGCCCACAAGTCATCGTCGTTGTAGCCGTTGTTGGACCAGTTCGCGCCGTTGTCCTTGATGAAGCCGTTCAGCAGGTTGGTGATCATCCCCAGATACGCCGTGTTCGTCGTCCACTCGTAGGCGTCAATCACCGATTCGATCTCGTTCGCCATCTGCCAGAAGTAAGTTGAACTTCCGCTGGTCTGGGTGTTGCGAAAATAACCATTCGTGCCGCTGGTGAAATAAAAAGCGTTCGTGTAGCCGCTCACGATCGTGGCCGTGTCGCCCGCGAGATACGCGGACGCGGGGCGCGCAGACGCCAGCAGCAGAAATGTGGAAATAAAAAGAACAACGCCCAGTCCGCCGCCGAATCGCGGCGAAGTGCAAACGTGGACGTTTCTGGGAATCATCTGGTCAAGGTGGCATTCAACCGGGTTTGTAGCCATTACACGAAGGTGTAACAGCCATTCTTCGCGCAACCAAATGCTGGCGGCGCGGCGGGCGGGATTTTTATTTTCCGAGGTATTTCACCACGGCCTCCGTGCGCGAACTCACCTGAAGTTTTTCATAGATGTTGTGGCAGTGTTTCCGCACGGTCTCAATGCCCACGCCGAGCATGTCGGCAATTTCCTTGTAAGGCAGTCCTTTGGAAAGCAGTTCCAAAACTTCGCGTTCGCGCGATGACAACGGCTGTTCCGCGCCGGGGCGCGACGGCTGATGATGAAAGTGCTGGACGATTTTTCGCGCGATGAGACTGTTCAACGGCGAACCGCCATTCGCCGCGTCGCGGACGGCCTCCAAAACCTGCGTGCCAGAACCGGCCGTGCGACCCTTGAGCAAATAACCGACCGCGCCGGCGAGCAGCGATTTGAAAATCAGATCGGCATCCTCATAAACGGTGAGCATGACATATTGCGTTTTCGGAAGCTGGCCTTTCAAATGGCGCACGCAGTCCACGCCGCTCATCTTGGGCAGGTTGATGTCCATGAGCACCACATCAGGATGGTGGCGCGGAATCTCCTCCAGCGCGGCCTCAGCAGAACGATGGCTGCTGATGCAAGTGAAACCATGCGCGCTGGAAAGTTGATGCACAAGCTGCTCGCGGACGATATTGTCATCCTCGACCACGCAAACACGGATGGCGCGCGCCGGTGGCGCTTCCGCGTGTTCCGTCTTGGTGATGGTGCCGGTCATTTTCATAATTTTAACCCGGATGTCCGTTTGTGCCAATTACACGACCGTGTAATTGCGCCCGCTGGATGACCAGACGCACCGTGGCACCTTTGCCCGGCTCGCTGGTGATTTCCGTCCGTCCGCCGATGTCATCCAACCGGCGGCGCATGTTGGAAAGTCCGTTGCCTTCGCCACTAATGCGGTCAAGGTCGAAGCCGTGGCCGTTGTCAGTGATCGTGACGGCCAGCATATCATCATCCAGTTGCAAAGTCACCCGCGCCTCGGTCGCCGCCGCGTGGGTCGCTACATTTTGCAACGCCTCGCGCGAGGCGAGCAGCAGCTTGTGCCGCACCTCGGCGCTCAACGCCATCACCGGCAGCACGGTGGGAACATCCAGCACGCAACGCACCCGCGCCAGCGTCATGTGCTGCTGCGCGAACTGGCTCAAGTAATTCGCAAAACTTTCCAGCGAATCGTTCCGGGGATTGATGGCCCAGACGATTTCGTCGAGCGACTGGATAGTCTTCCGCGCCGTGGCAGGAATCAGCCGGAACCAGCGGTCAACTTCCTGCGCGTCCTGTTGTGCGGCCTCGACACGCTGGCTCAAGAAAACAATTTGCGTCAGGTTCGCGCCAAGGTCATCGTGCAAATCCTGGGCGATGCGCGAGCGCTCTTTTTCCAAGCTGCGCTGGTGTTCGGTCTGTTCGCGCAACTGAATTTCGGAAGCCAGTTGAGTGGTGCGTTCTTCAACCTGGCTGCGTAGCTGTCTGATCCAGACGAATGCGGCCAAAATGACAAACGCCATTCCGCCCATCGCGGTCAGCGCGCGGCGAATCGTCCACCACGGCGGACGCGCAAGCACCACAAAGTCATCCGCCGACCTCGGCAAAATCCGCACCGCGCCGACGCGCAAGCCAAGTTCCGCGTAAGGCATCTGGTCAATCTGGCAGACGCCCGTCACGCGCAGTCGCGTGCCGGCGACGAACGTGGGCAGTTCGATGTTGGTGGAGACCAGCACTTGCAGCGTCCGGTCGGCCCATTCCAGCGCGAGGGCGTTGTGCGCGCCGAGTGAATTTTGTCCTCTGACGATGCCTTCGAGCGTGACCAGCGTGGAATCACGCGTGCCGGCGGAGATGGAATTAATCGTGGCTTCCTGGGCCTTGACGACTATCGGCCCGCCGACCTTGCGCACGGACACCTCGGTCAAGACCGGTGAATAACCGCGCGTTTCCGGGAAGCCCACGACTTCCAACTGGTCGCCGGGCGAAAGTTTCAAATCCGATTTGAAGGTCGCGTCACTTTGCGGACTCCGCCAGAAGAGCCAGCGTGAACGCCCGAACCGGGGGTCGAGCAAAACTTCTTCCTTCAAGATCGCCATGGCGCTGCCGGTTTCGTCCTGCAAGAAAATTTTCTGGTTTTCCTGCAAGGTCAAAACACCTTTCAGATGGACGCGATGAAACGATTCGCGCGGGCCGTTCAAACCGAGCAGGCTGCCGATCGGCTGGACGGGTTTTGAAAACGGGTCAACCGGAGCTTCGACCACTTCCAACTGCTCCAGCGAAGGGATGAGCAGATGGATTCCCTGAATCCGCCCGCGATCATCCAGCGCGGTTACGCCCACGCCGCGCACGCGCACGGCGGCGTCCACCAGTCCGTTGACGACCGTGGCGGAACCCGCGCCGATGCTGGCCATCACTTCGCGGCCATAGCAGATCATCAGCAGATGCGCGCCGTCGGTCGCGCGCACAACGCCTTCCATCTCGATCCATTGCGCGTCCATGCGCCCGCTCATCAACTGGCTCAACGAAAGCCTTTGCGGTTGCGGAAATTTCCCCCGGCCAAGCACCGTGATGTGATCGCCGCTGATGATCGGGTTGCCCACGTCGCCGAGGCCGCCGAAGCCCTCGACTTCGACGAACATTCCCGCCTCGATGGTTTTCCGGTTTTTATTTTCACCGGGCGGAAACACGAATTGAATCCCGGCCGTGTCATCTTGAATGAAAGCGCCAACGAGATCGGTAATGACGCCGCGAATCTTCACTCGCGGACGGCTGCGGAGCTGTGCCTGGCTTAATTTGCGAACCTGCTCGATCTTGGTGATGCTGGCAGCCACGCCGCTAGGATTTTTCGCCTGCGATGAAAGTGCGGCCAAAGCCTCCTTGCTGCCTGCCTGGCTGGCCGGGGACACCGCCTCCAATCCAGAGGCCCAAATATTGGCCGCGACCCATTGTCCCTGATCATTAAAGGCGCCCTGACAAATGCCGCGCACCAAAACCCGCGTTCCCGGCGGGGGCAAGGACTGCGATTTCTCCAAGTGCAGCAAGCGAACATGGATGGCGAGATTTCCGTCCTGCAAATCAAACGCGTTCCGGCCATCCAAATTTTCGGCGAACTGGATTTCGCCCTCGGCCTCGACCCATTTCAAATCTTCGCCCGTCGGCATCGGCTGTTCCAAGGAAATCCGCTCCGGCGCCGCCGGCGGATTTTCGTCGTGAACCCGGATGCGCGGTTGCGCGAGGTCAACCTGTCCCTGCCTCCATTCGCTTGCGCCTTCAAGCGTGACCAATTGTCCGATTTTGAACTGATTCGTATTCGGCGCACCATGAAGTTCAATGCAACCCGTCGCATCCATTACATACAAACCGTCGCCTTGATTGAAGTGACCGGCGACAACGCCTTCAATTTTCGCACGGTAGCCGTCCGCCGCGCGGGCGCGCAACTCCAGCAACTGGTTAATGTTGGTGATCAGCACGCCGTCCGGCGGGGAATACTGCCATTGAATCCAGCTCGCGCAGGTGACCCTGTTCTCCGGGCGATCCAGCCATTTCGTTTCCACCTGCCCGTCAAAAATCTTGGCGACACTTTCCGCGGGCGGATTGTCGCCCTGGGCAATAATAATGTCGGTGAAAACCGGAACGGGACTCAAATCTTTCTCGGACGCGCCCATCAACTCGATTTCCGCGAGCTGAACGGAGTTGGCCACATGGGCGTCACGCACACGATCAATTTGCAGGCGATAGATTTCAAACGCCTTCGGGCTGGCGATTTTGTAGACACGCCGTTGATGACGCTCGGGGAAAATTTCGTCCTTTCGGGAGTCCAGCGTCGCCCAAGTCATGCCGCCATCGTTGGAACCCAGCAAACGCCAGTCCTGCGGATCGCGTTGCGGAAAATCATTGGCCGAAATGAGCGCATATTGCCCGACGACTTTTCCATATCGCCCGGTGCTTGAGTTTGTCAACTGAACCACACTGGCCTTGAAATCAACGCCCATCAAAATAGTCAGCAGCAATCCCGCTTGGAACAAAAGCATGGCTCTGCTCCGGTGCAGTGTGTGACGCAGCCCAGATGTGATTTGCGTTTCTAAATTCACTGTTCACACAATCTAAACATTGATTGGCCTGCCGCAAGGATTGTCCGTATAACCAACAGTGATCGAATCTCCGACGGCTAAAATACGGCAGGGATTTTCTGCCCGGCTGAAAATGCAAAGGCCATCAACAACGGACAGCAAACGCACTGAATATAATTCTTAAAACTCGCTGTCATGGTCGGAGAACAGCCAGTTAGACCCGTTTGTCGGCTTTGATTTTGATTATTGAATGACGGTGTTGAGGTTGGTGCCCTTGAAGGATTTCACATGCCAGTCAAAATAAAGGCTGTTGCGCGTCGTGCCGTGCACAGGAGCTTGGGCCACATTCTGCCATTTACCCTGTGCTATTTGATAATCCAAATCTGAAACGGCATAAATATCCGTCAACGAACCGTAGGCAGACACGGATGAAAGTTTCATGACTGGCTGCTGCGGGGTATCATGATACCCGAACGGAATAGCGGTGCTGGGGACGTGGGCCGTGCCATTGGTGTAGCCAACGGTCAAGCGGTAGGTCACGCGGGTCTGGGCCACGCTTGGATCTTCGGTTGAAAATTTTCCATAACCGGGGCAGAACAACGGTTTGAGATAATTGATCTCGACGGTGGACATGGATGACGGGTCTTTGGCACCAAGATACTTGGCCAGATAATGCGCCAGATAACCGTATTGTGCTTTGGGGTCGGGATGGAAAGGAATGTTTCCATAGGCGCAGCTCACGCCATTGTTGCAGGGTCCCGGCAAGTAATCGCGGTTGTCATCCACATACAACTGGATGGCGATGCCAACCTGCCTCAAGTTGGAGGCGCAATTGATGGCCATGGCCTTCTGCTTGGCCTTCGAGAGCGCCGGGAGCAGCATCGCCGCAAGAATGGCGATGATGGCGATGACGACCAGCAATTCAATCAACGTGAATGCTTTCCGGTTGAGAAATTTACTTTTCATATTCTTTCGACCTTGCGTGAGGCCAGTCCGAGACCAACCTCACGCATTTTCCATTGAAGCGTTGTCGGTTATATCTCCACAGGATTAAAAAGGACGGCGCAGACGATAGAACACATTCGTCTGTGCCAGATTCATGGTCACATTCAAGTTGGTGACGGATTGCGAACCAGCGATGTCGAACCAGAAGTTGGAGTTTGCCAGACTCACGCTGTTTGACTGCGCGATCCATCCCAGAGAATCTGCTGCCCAAGATAGCGACAGCGTATTGCCGCTGACGCTGATGCCAATGATCGGCGCGCTGATGTTCGCCAGGACAGTAATGCTGCCGGAGGCGCTGGTTGCTGCCGCGCCGGTAACGGCGGTCCATGTCGCGGGAAAGTTGGCCGGATAATTCGCCGCCAAGGTGGCGTATGAGTAGGTGCCTCCGGACAGGTTAGTGCCGTTGATGATGACATTGGTGAACACATCATTCTCCGTAAGGTTCATGAGACCGTTCAAGATGAGCGTGCCGTTGGTATTTTGGATATTATAGGCAGTCTGTAGCGCGCCGTTGGTGCCGACCGTGATGGTATTCGTGCCCAGGGCACCGGGCGTGCTGCCGACGAGCGTGCCTGCATCCACTTCCCAGGTGCCGTTGAAGGTATTGTTCGTGCCGGCGATATTCCTGTCTCTTA
>DMQW01000206.1:3042-5906 GCA_003455565.1 Limisphaerales bacterium | reverse complement strand
AAAACTTTTCGCGCTCATGTGGACAGCGTGCAGGCGGGCAGCGGCGCGCAGTTCAGCCTGCTGCCGCCGGAAAATGCGACCGGCAATTTCGTGAAAGTCGTCCAGCGCGTGCCGGTGAAAATCGTCTTCGACGAGGCGCTCCCCGCCGGCCATGTGATCGGCCCCGGCCTGTCGGTGACGCCAAGCGTGCAGGTCAGCAAATTTGTTTTCCCTGCCTGGGCGATTGCGCTCATCGCTATTCTCATCGCCGGCGCATCAGCGTTGGTTTTTATTTTCGTCACCAGTCGCAAAACAAACGGGTAATCCTTTGCACGGGAAAGACCGTGCCTTGGTGATTGTCGTTTGCGTCCGTTTGGAATAACTTGCCCCATGCTTTTTGACCGCCAACGTGTGTTGCTCGAACTCATGGACGCTCTAATTTTTCTGCGCGGTGCGGTGTAGGGCAAAAATGCCAATATAAAATCCGACGATTTCCCCCTTGCGGTCGAAAAGCAATTTGAACAGAATCTCGGCCGAGGAAATTGGATTTCGGCAAAGCCAGCCAACCGTGAGAGCCGTTCGCGTTTTATGAACCGCGCGAAACAGCCCCACGCTGAAAAGCGCCGCTTCATAAAAGACCCGGTGTGGGGTGAGGTGGAATTTTTCTCTTGGGAACGAGAACTTCTTGATCATCCTCTCGTCAATCGCCTTCACGGAATCATTCAAAACTCCTGCACGTTCACGGTTTGTCCCAGCCTGAAATATTCCCGGTTCGCACATTCGATTGGTGCGCTGCATACGGTCACACAACTTTTTGTTAACATCGCGCGCAATCTACGAATAAACGCTAAATGCGCCGCTGATGAAGATGACAAGAAACGTTGTAGGCAAAGCAGCGCACAGTTTGTGGCCGAAGTCGAAATTATCCAAAAAAAATTTGGACAAATGAAAACGACACGGCCTCGACTGGACAAGGTGAAAGATGTCCTTTGTCGAGCTTTTCCCATAAACCGCGAAGACGCGCTTGCTCTCGCAATTGTGCGTATCGGGGCACTGTTGCATGACCTCGGGCACTTGCCTTATAGTCATCTTTTGGAAAATACAATCGAGGCTTTCACCGGGTTTGAAGACAATGATTTGAAATCTGTTCCCGCCTCAACTCGTGCCCTTCACAAAAAGTTGAACGAACTGGCAGAGGAGTTTCAAAAGCGCCATCGGAGATTGGACAAATTCCACGAGTGGCTCGGCTTCCAGTTTGCTACTATGATGGCGAACGATCCGGTTCTCGCACAGGATGAGGATGTCCGTGCTTTCTTGAGACGAGCAATTGAATTGGCCCGCAATGTTTGGTCTCGTGAAATGTTTCATGACGCGGCCCACGATGAAAGCCATGACGGAAAGCACAACTTAACCCCAATTCTCTCAAGTCTGTTGTCGGGAGATTTGGATGCCGACCGAATGGATTTTGTTCGTAGGGATAGTCTTTTTTCATGGCTGTTTACTTGTTCCGTTGATTTCGGAAGACTATTTGATCTTTATGAAGCTGGGGAAAATACTGCTTTGGATAGCCACCGTGAAAAAATTGGTTGGGTGGCATGCCCTTCGTCTCGTAGCGCTTCTGACGCAGCCAAACTGCTAATCGAGCGCTTTCAACTATACAAATATGCCATCGCACACCACAGGGTTCATCTTGCTGATGAGTTGTTAGAGAGGTGCTTAATCGAACTTTTGCGCGTCGGCCGACTTAACCAATTGCTTGAAGACATAATTGGTGTCTTGGGTAACGCTCATCGAAGGGCTGAAACAACACGCGGTCAAAATAAACAGATTGCTCTCCGAAGGGATATACTTCACCTCGACGATTCATGGGTTAATTCACAGGTTCGTGCTTGGGATATTATTCCGTCTGGTGATGCATCAGACTTAAGCAAACAAGAGCGTTCTGTAGCTCTTTTTGATGCGATGTTGGAAAGGCGCAGTCAGTTTAGGAGTGTGTTTAAGTGGGATCGCGATTTCAATGCTTGGTGGACTCCCAACTTTGCAGCTGGTCCTTTTGAAAGGGCACTACAAGCATGGCTGGATAAAAACCATAATTCCGCCCCAGAGCGCAGCAGCGCATCGTGGCCAACCTTTGTGAATGCGGTTCGTGAGGATGCGCTGCTTCGGTGTCGTGGAAAAATAATTCGCACCATGCATAAGCATCGTTATGCGCTTGAGGAACACTTACGGCAAAAGGCGGGGGTTGACGCGGTCATTGTTGGAATTACGGCAAGAAAAGTTCGAGGCCACATGAAATCGGTCGAGGACGCACGCTTCTTTGGTTTGACCGCAGTCAATGATTATCTGACCGCAGCAACACAGGAAACGATGGTTTTTAACATTTGGTTTATTCCTAGCGAGAATGCAGATCAGGAGAGAACAGATCAGGAGAGAAAATCACTGCTTGCAGAAAGCTTGACATGGGTGGAGCGTGAATTGCTAACTAATGCAGTATTCGCTCCTGAAGCTGAAAAAGCTTGGAAGGAGGTGACAACAAAATGAAGTTTATCGCATCTGACAAAATCGACGCAGATTTGGAAAAACGTGGTGTGCAATGGGTGCTTGAACATTATGGCCGATACCGAATTGCGCCAGGGTTTTCCGTGGCGGATTATGTGAAGCTTGTTGAGTTTTACAGCTCCGCAAGCCGCAGTCGGCAGGACAAGCGGATACCTGCGCCTGCTGAACTGGCTCACGAGCCCGCCTAAAAACAGGACTGGGCTGTCCCAAGTCCTGACAGCAATTGTCAGCTCTTAGCAGAAGGAAGTTTTCAAACTTCCTTCGTGTTCGGTGGTCGAAACACTTCCGCAATTTTTGCGCATTGATGGTTTCAGCCGCCAATTTTC
>DMQW01000206.1:0-2887 GCA_003455565.1 Limisphaerales bacterium | reverse complement strand
AAGTTGTTTCTCCAGTTCGGCGATGCGTTCCTCGATTTGCCTGCGGTCGGCGCGGGGAGCGCTCCAGATTCAAAGGCTGACCACGGAACGATTCCACGCGGCCTTGGAACTGCGAAAACATTTCCGGGACAAGCCGGACATCTCCTTCACCGATTTGACGACGATGGTGATCATGCGCGAACTGCAAATCAAGGCGGTGGTGACGGAAGACAACCATTTCCTGCACGTGGGAATGGGGTTTCAGCGGTTGCCGGAGTGATTGGAGCGGAAAATCGCATTTTCACATTCCGCCGGAATGAGGTATCGTTCCGACGGTTTTTTTATTTTCATGGCTAATGCACAACATCGGGAATGGGGAGCGCAGACGCCCCGGCTGCTGTTCGACGCGCCCTCGCGTCGAACGACTCGCAGGCGAACGTTCGCACTGATTTATTTGTGCCTGCCGCGCAAAGCCAGCGACGAGGGCGTCGTTGGCAGCACGCGAGGCGCGTGCGCTCCCCTTTTTAATTTTTAATTTCCATGCCCGATAGTGGACATCAACAGGACTGGCGTCCGCGCCACAGCCCGTGGCTCGTGGCCGTGGGCGTGATGCTGGCGACGTTCATGCAGGTGCTGGACACCTCCATCGCCAACATCGCGCTGCCGCACATCGCCGGCAGCCTCTCGGTGGCGACCGACCAGGCGACGTGGGTGCTGACGAGCTATCTCGTGGCCAACGCCATCATCCTGCCGATGACCGGCTGGCTGGGAAATCATTTTGGCCGGAAGCGGGTGCTGATTTCGTGCATCGGGATGTTCATGTTCGCGTCGGCGTTGTGCGGCATGGCGGTGAACCTGCCCATGCTGATTCTGGCGCGCATTTTGCAGGGCGCCGGCGGCGGCGCGATGGTGCCCATCGCCCAGGCGATTTTGCTGGAAAGCTTTCCGGTCGCCAAACGCGGCGTGGCGATGGCGACGTTTTCACTGGCCGTGATTGTGGCGCCGATCATCGGCCCGACGCTCGGCGGCTGGATCACGGACAATTATTCGTGGCGCTGGATTTTTTACATCAATCTGCCGGTCGGGCTGCTGGCGATGTTCCTGGCGGAGTGGCTCGTGGAAGACCCGCCCTACATCAGGCGCAACGTCAAGGCGGCGATTGATTTCATCGGGTTCGGCCTGCTGGCGGTCTGGCTGGCGACGCTGCAAATCGTTTTGGACAAGGGTCAGGAGGCGGACTGGCTGGGCGCGGTCTGGATTCGCTGGTTCATTGGCATTTCCATTGTCGCCATGATCGCTTTCATCGTTTGGGAATTCCGGGTGAAGGACCCGCTGGTGAACTTGCGGATTTTGCGGAGCCGGAATTTCGCCACCGGGTTGATGTTGATGACGGTGGTGGGCGTCATTCTTTACGGCACGACGGCGGAACTGCCGCTCTTTCTGCAAACGCTGATGGGCTATCCCGCCTTGCAAGCAGGTTACACGATGAGTCCGCGCGGCGTGGCGGCGTTCGTAACGACATTTTTCGTGGGGTGGCTGGTCGGGCGCATTCCGCTGCGCTGGCTGCTGTGTTTTGGGTTTTCGATGTTGAGCTTGTCCGCCTTTCTGTTGAGCGACATCAATCTTCAGGTGAGCATGGCCAGCGTCATTTTCCCGACGGTGCTGAACGGCGTGGCCATCAGTTTCATTTTTGTGCCGTTGACGACGGCGACCATGAGCCAGTTGCGGCAGCAGGAAATCGGGAGCGGCACCGGCCTTTACAATCTCATGCTCAACCTCGGCGGGAGCATCGGCATCGCGCTCGTCACCACGCTGGTCGCGCGCGGCGCGCAGGCGCATCAGGCGCTCATGGTCGGGCATTTGACGCCAACCGATCCGGTGTTCGCGCAGCGACTCGCCGCCGCGCAACACGCGCTGGCGCAGCAGACCGATCCCGTGACCGCCGCGCACCAGTCTTACGCGCTGATTTACGCTACTTTGAACGCGCAGGCGCATTTGTGGGCGTTTGTGGACACGTTCCGCGTGTTCGGGTTGATGGTGCTGTGCTGCCTTCCGCTGATTTTTCTTTTCAAACGCGTGCAATACGCCAAAAAGTCCACTGCCGTCGCGCATTAAAAATTAACCATCTGTCTTGGCCAACGCGAGCGTGGTGATTTCGCGTGCGCGCTCGTCCGTCGCCGCCTCGGCGTAACAACGAAATTCCGGCGCGTTGCCGGACGGACGCAGGTGGATGACTTCCTCGTTTGCAAAGGTAATCCGTATACCGTCCGTGCGGTCGAGCTTCGCCACGCGACCGCAAATTTCACCGAACATTTTTTCAATCGCCGACTTGTCGGCGGTCTCTGAACCAGAATTAAACCGTGCAAGAATCGCCGCGCTTTTTTCGATCGCAAAATTTTTCAGACGGTCGCTTGCCGTGAACCGCGCGGGCAGACTCGCCGCGAGTTCGGAAACTTTTTTGCCCTGCGCCTTCGCCAGCAGCAAAATCCCGAGCATCACGATGACCGCGTCGCGGGTCGGCAACGCGCGAAGTTTCTTGCTGCCAGTTTCAATGTCCGAGTTCAGCAAAAAACCGCCATTCGCCTCGTAGCCGACCACGCGTTTTGCGCCTGCTGCCGTGGCCTCCATCATCGAGGCCACCACGAACGGCGAGCCGATCCGCGTGCGGCGGATTTCTTTGAACCAGCCGCATTTTTCCACGGCGGTGTTGCAACTGACCGGCGTGCTGACGGAATCCGCGTCCAGAAATCTCGCGCACAAAATCCCCGCGATGTCGCCGCGCAGCCAGTGGCCGCGTTCGTCGCTGACGAGTGGACGGTCGCCGTCGCCGTCGGCAGAAACGATGGCATCAAATTTGCCCGACTTCGCCCAATCCGCCGCAAGCTGCACGTCTTCGGGGCGGATGGCT
>DMQW01000229.1 GCA_003455565.1 Limisphaerales bacterium | reverse complement strand
GCGTCGTTGATGCCGTCGCCCATGAAACCGACAACGTGGCCTTTTTTCTGGAGCGCCATCACGACGCGTTTTTTGTGCGCGGGCGAAAGGCGCGCGAACACGTCTGTCGTTTCGGCGGCCTCGGCGAGCTGCTCTTCCGACATGGTTTCAACCTGGCTGCCCAGAAGGATTTTTTCCGCATTGATGCCGACTTCGGTGCAGACTTTGCGCGAAACCAGATCGTTGTCGCCGGTCAACACTTTGATGGTGATGCCTTGCTGCCGCAAAACCGCGATGGCCTTTTTGGCGGTGTCCTTGGGTGGATCCAGAAAGGCGAGATAGCCGGTCAGGACGAGTTCTTCTTCGTCGGCTTTGGAATAAGCGGTTTGCGGGCCGACCTTTTTATTCGCAATGGCCAGCACGCGGAAACCGTCGCTGCTCAAATCGTTGACCTGTTCAATGAGATTGCCGACGAGAATCGGTTCCATCGGAAAAATCTCCCCGTCGCTTTCAAAATGCATGCATTTGGCGAACACCGCCTCCGGTGCGCCCTTGGTCAGCAACTGGCGTTGCCCGTCGGGGCCTTCGACCACCACCGACATCATGCGGCGCGAAAAATCAAACGGGATTTCGTCCGCCTTGGTGTATTTATCCACCGAAAGTTCGTGGTGCAGTTCGGTGTATTTCAACACGGCCCGGTCGAGCACATTTTTCAGGCCGGTCTGAAAATGGCTGATGAGATAGGCGTCGCGCAAGACCTCGGCGCTTTCCTTTTTGAAGACGTCGCAATAGATTTCGAGGATGACGTGGTCAATGGTCAGCGTGCCGGTCTTGTCGGTGCAGAGCACGTCCATGGCGCCGAAGTTCTGGATGGAGTTCAGCCGCTTGACGATGACTTTTTTCTTCGACATCGCCAGCGCGCCTTTGGACAGGCAGACCGAGACAATCATCGGCAACATTTCCGGCGTCAGCCCGACGGCCACGGCGAGCGAGAAGAAAAACGCTTCTTTCCAGTTGTGCTTCGTGATGCCGTTGATGAGAAAAACCAGCGGCACCAGCACCGCCATGAAACGCAGCATGAGCCAAGTGAATTTTTTTACGCCTTTTTCAAACGCGGTCTCCACCTGCTGGTCGGCAAGACTGCCGGCGAGTTTGCCAAAATAGGTATGCGCACCCGTGGCGACGATGACCGCCGTGGCCGCGCCGCTTTCCACGCTGGTGCCTAGAAAGCAGATGTTGGTGTGTTCAATCGAGGAAACATTCGTGCGGGCGTCGCGGGCGTCGGTTTTTTCCACCGGCATGGATTCGCCGGTGAGGGTAGCTTGGATGATGAATAAATCTTTCGCCGAAAGCAGCCGCACGTCGCCGGGAATCATGTCGCCCGCCGACAATTTCACCACGTCGCCGGGCACGAGTTGTTTGAGTGGAATTTCCTTTTGCTGGCCATCCCGCACGACCGTGGCGGTGACGCTGATCATCGCCTTGAGTTTGGCCGCTGCATTGTCGGCCTTCGTTTCCTGAATGAACCGCAGCGAAATTCCCAGCACCACCATCGCCACCATCAACATGCCGCCGGCAATATCCGAAGCGCCGCCGGCGGTGGCGAAAGTGATGATCGCCAGAATGGATAGCAGGATCACCAGCGGATTGCGCGCGGCGAGGTAAATTCGTTGCAGCCAGCCGTGATGCTTTTCTTCCGCGACCTGGTTGGGGCCGAATTTTTCCAGCCGCGCCGCCGCTTCCGTTTCGGTCAAGCCATTGGGTGAAGTGTCGTGTTGTTTGAGGACTTCGGGAATGTCTTTGATCGCAGCCTCGGTGACGAGATTGACGGGATCGGCTCCACGGGAAAAATTTGGGATGTTCAAGCTGGCCATAAAATTACAATTTTGCGCGACAAAATTAACCAATCACAATGGGAACGGCACGTTAAGTTTTTGTAAAACACAATTTTTGCGCAGGCGTTCGCTTGACGCTGTCGCCGGTTCGTCCTAGCCTTCAGTCAATGGGGAGCCAACCGGCCGTCCGCAGGGACGACGAAGGCTGAGAGTTCGGCGCGGAACGCCGGAGACCCAAGAACCTGATCCAGGTAATGCTGGCGTAGGAAGCTTCTTGCGGAGGGCCACTGTGGCCACCTTCAAAAGTTTTCCCGGATCAATCAAGTCAACCATCGCTTGCGTCGCGCCGAAGCGCAGCGAAGGCGGACAACTAGAAACTAACAGCCATTTTATGATCGCGACCAAAGAATCGTTTGAACCGCACAGCAGCGAGCAACTGCCCGCCAGCAAAAAAGTTTTCGTTGAAGGCGCGATTCACCCCGATGTCCGCGTGCCGATGCGCGAAATCGAAGTGTCGCCGACAAAATCCTACACCGGCGCGGTTGAAAAGAACGCGCCCGTGCGCGTCTATGATTGCTCCGGCCCGTGGGGCGATCCGAATTTCACCGGCACGTCCGACGAAGGTCTGCCCGCGCTGCGTCGCGATTGGATTTTAAAGCGCGGCGACGTCGAGGAACACGCCGGTCGTGAAGTGAAGCCGATGGACAATGGCTATCTCTCCGGCAAGCACGCGGAGTTTGCGAGCCAGGCGGAGAAGAATCGGCTCGTGGAATTTCCTGGCCTGCTCGGCCAGCGTCGCAAGCCGCTCCGCGCTAGCAAAGGCCATCCGGTCACGCAGCTTTGGTATGCGAAGCAGGGCATCATCACGCCGGAGATGGAATTCATCGCCATCCGCGAGAACATGGGCCGTGCGAAAATGTCCGACATGGCGAAGGATAATGTTCGCAACGACCTCGACAAACAACATTCTGGTTCAAGCCAAATCGCGGGCAGTGAATTCACGCCGTCAATTTTCAGAAAATTTCCCCAGCGCATTCCAAAAGAAATTACCCCCGAGTTTGTCCGCAGCGAAGTCGCCGCCGGCCGCGCCATCATTCCGGTGAATATCAATCACCCGGAGAACGAACCGATGATCATTGGCCGCAACTTCCTCGTGAAGATCAACGCCAACATCGGCAACAGCGCCGTCGCGTCGAGCATCGAGGAGGAAGTCGAGAAGATGCGCTGGGCCACCAAGTGGGGCGCGGACACCGTCATGGACCTCTCCACCGGCAAGAACATCCACGCCACGCGCGAATGGATTCTCCGCAACTCGCCCGTGCCCATCGGCACTGTGCCGATTTATCAGGCGCTCGAAAAAGTCGGCGGCAAAGCCGAGGAACTCACCTGGGAAATTTACCGAGACACCCTCATCGAACAGGCCGAGCAAGGCGTGGATTATTTCACCGTTCACGCCGGCGTGTTGCTGCGCTTCATTCCGCTCACCGCCAATCGCATGACCGGCATCGTCAGCCGCGGCGGCAGCATCATGGCCAAATGGTGTCTCGCGCATCACCAGGAAAGTTTTCTCTACACGCACTGGGACGACATTTGCGAAATCATGGCCGCCTACGACGTTTCATTTTCAATCGGCGACGGTTTGCGTCCGGGTTCAATCGCCGATGCGAATGATGAAGCCCAGTTTGGCGAATTAAAAACTCAAGGTGAACTGACCGAACGCGCGTGGGTGCATGGCGTGCAAGTAATGAATGAAGGGCCGGGTCACGTTCCCATCCACATGATTGAAGAGAACATGGCGAAACAACTTGAGTGGTGTCACGAAGCGCCGTTTTACACGCTTGGCCCGCTGACAACTGACATTGCTCCGGGTTACGACCACATCACCAGCGCGATTGGTGCGGCAATGATTGGTTGGTATGGCTGCGCGATGCTCTGCTACGTGACGCCCAAGGAACACCTCGGCCTGCCGAACAAGAAGGACGTGAAAGACGGCGTGATTGCCTACAAAATTGCGGCGCACGCGGCGGACTTGGCGAAGGGACATCCGGGTGCTCAATACCGCGACAACGCGCTATCGAAAGCCAGATTCGAGTTCAGATGGGAAGACCAGTTTAACCTGTCCCTTGACCCAACAACGGCTCGTGAGTTTCACGACGAGACGTTGCCGCAAGAGGGAGCGAAGACAGCTCATTTCTGTTCGATGTGCGGCCCGCACTTTTGCAGCATGAAGATAACGGAGGACGTGCGGAAATATGCGGCGGAGCAAGGCATCGCCGAAGAAGAGGCGTTGAAAAAGGGGATGGAAGAAAAGTCCCGCGAGTTCACCGAAAAAGGCAGCGAGCTTTACGCGAAGGCGTGAAAGTAGCGCGGGCGTCTCGCTTGCCGTGTTCGGCGACTCGCTCGACCGATTCAATGCAGAGGCGCAGAGAACGCCGAAAGACACTCTGAAACTCGACTTTTTCAAACAAGCCGGAGATAATCGCAAAAATGGCTTTCATAATCGAAAATCTCCGGCTGCGAGAATTGGTGGCGATCGTCAAGCAGAACCAAAGATTCTACGAGGACTTTTGTGTGTATCTGCAACAGCGGAATTACAGAGATGTTCCCGCCTTTATCACAGAGCCGTCTGACGACAAAGCAATCAAGGTTATCAAAGACTATCTGGAAAGGCAGAGCGAGGTTCAATTGTTCGACGGCTTGGCAAGGCCATACAAGGATGCCACGGCGCGATGGTATTTCCTCGCTTGGATGCTGCGAGACGCGCCAGCGCAACGGCTTCAACCGATTCTCACATCGGTCGAAGGCAAATCTCTTGATGACAAGCGCGCCAATCTCCTGAATCAATTGCGAAAATTTGTCGGGCCGCTGTTTCCACAAGCAGAAAGTTGGTCGTGGCCGGCGCTATCTGAAGTGATGCTGGCCCGACTTGAGGGAAGTCGGCGAGCGCTGAAGGGAACGAGATTTGAGGAAATAGTTCGGAAAGCGTTGCGAAAGGTCTTCGAGCGGCACTCGCTGCCGCTTGCCATTGGAGATCGTGAGAAACGAATCAACGAGGAAACCTTTGATATTCAAATCCTCGGCAAGAAGCAGACGATCCTCGTGCCGGTGAAAACGCGCGAAACGATGGGCGGCGGTCACGCGAATCTTTTCACGCGGGACATTTTTAAGGCAATCTCAATAGCGCACGAAAACGGTTACGAATGCGTGCCGGTCATTATCGCTGAATCTTGGGGCGGTGATTTGAAATCCCTCAAGTGCGAACACTTCATACAACTGAACACGAACCCAAATCAAATTGAGGCGATTGAGCCACTGCTCGAAAAGGAAGTGGAGAAGTTGATCCCGTTTTTCAAGCGGTTCGCCTGATTCAGACCAAACCAAAAGCCAGTTGGCTTTTTTCGAGTCGCTTTTTGGCAAGGGTGCAGTATTCCTCGCTGCAATCAATTCCGACGAAGTGCCGTCCAAACCGCTGGGCGACGATTGCCACAGTTCCGCTTCCGGCAAACGGGTCTAGCACCAAATCATTTGGTTTCGTCGCGGCCATGATGCAGGTTTCAACCAGCTTTTCCGGGAACACGGCAAAATGAGCTTCCGGAAACTTCGACAAGGGAACCGACCAAACGGTTCTCTTGTTTCTGCCAAGCGGGTGAAACGCCTGATCCCAGCGCGCATTGTGAAGATTGGGATTTCCGCCGTTCTTGCCTTGTTCCGGCGTTCCTCCGCGTTTTCCAAAATGCCCTCGTCCGCCCATCATCCGGCTTTTCTCCGTGAAGGTGACGTGAGGTTCACGAATCGCGTCGGCGTTGTAGAAATAATCCGGCGACTTGGAAAACATGAAAATGTATTCGTGATCCGTCGTCGGGCGGTTCTTGATCGAAGCGGGCATGGCGTTGGTCTTATGCCAGATGATGTCAGACCGAAGAATCCAGCCGCTGCTTTCCATGGCGAACACGACGCGCCACGGCATTCCCAACAACCGCCCGTTCTTGTATTTGTCGCCAAGGTTCAACCACAACGTGCCATTCTTCGTCAGCACGCGAAAACATTCGCGGAAAACGCCCGCCAACTTTTGCACATAAGCTTCCGGCGATGGCTCATTTCCAATTTGCAGCCCCGTGCCATAATCTCGCTGCTGATAATAAGGCGGACTCGTGACGATCACGTTGACAGATTCGGGCGGCAACGCGTGTAACGTGGACTCGGCATCGCCACAAATAATCGCGTCGGTGTAATTGCCAATCGTCACCGAGTGGACACCGTTCGGCTGCGCTTCCTCACGAAGAATGTGAACGGAATGATGGCGGGTCAGCGGATACGTGACTTTCTTAGCTTTGCGCATGACGCAACGCTACAACGCGCAAAGATTTCATCAAGCCGAAACTGAAATTGCACACAGTCTCGATTCTCACGTAATTCCTACCTTTGCGTCCGGCGGCATGCTTCGTTATTCTCGCGTCATGAAAATCCGAGAAATCACGCTCCACAACTATCGTTCTATCAAAGACGCCACATTCTACGCGGCGGATTACGGCCTGCTGATTGGTGCGAACAACTGCGGGAAAACGTCTGTCCTCGATGCGTTGCGGAACTTTTACGAAAAAGACATCAAGTTCGACCAGCAGCGCGATTTTCCGAAGTTCCCGACGGACGACAAGGAAAGTTGGGTCGAAATCGAATA
>DMQW01000311.1 GCA_003455565.1 Limisphaerales bacterium | reverse complement strand
CACTTGGAGAAACCCTACCCCGCCCCGTCGCCAGCCAGACGGGATTGATATTAAATTCAGCGCAGAATTTCCGGGCAAACTCATACTTCACCGCCGTGCGCCCCAGCTCCATGAAAGTGATGACCGAATGCCCCGTGCCAGTGCGGAAAGCCAGGAAGCTGCGCGGATAATTCGCAGCCTGCCGCACCTGTTTGATCCGGCGTCCGATCTCCCGCTCCGGCTGGGCCAATGGATGTTTTCTTGGCATTGGTTTCACTGTAGCAAAAAAGTGTTCAAAAACAAAATGCTTGCAGGAAAATGAAAACCGTGTCACCCTAGATGAAGATGGCACGCCAACTGGCCAAAAGAAAATTAACGAGACGCCCTGGATTATTGCAGGCGGCAGAGGTGCTGGGTTGCGATTATTCTCATTTGCGCCGCGTCATCATTGGCGAGCGTCAGAGTAAAACGCTGGTTGCAAAATTTCACACCCTCGCCACCCAACCCCAAAACGCCACCGCCCAAAAGCGAGTCGCGCCGATTGATCTGGCGGCAGCGGAAAATTTGTCGCCGTTCTTTTTCAAGACCCTGGCCACGCTGGGCCTGGAAGTCGTCATCGTCCGTTTTGATGCCAAGCCGGATTCGCCGATTTGGGGACATCCTGGAATTGAACGCGAGCTGGAACGGGAATTGCAGGTCATCCAAGCCGGCATGCTTGATTCGAGCTGGTTCACCGAGGGCGCGCAGTGGCATTTTTTCCACGTCGCCACCAGTCAGCTCGGCAAGGCCATGCAGCAAATCAAATCCGGCCTGGACGCGCGCGGGCTGCTACCAGTCACCACTTTACTTCATGCCGAATCCGCCAGCGCATTGCGCGAGTGGTATCCCGGCACCACGGCGGCGCTGATCCAAGCCGACGCCGAAACCGGAGCATGAAAACACTTTTGCACAGCATAAAACAGGCGCGGAATCCCCGGTCGCGGGGCCGGATTCCACTTCATGCCCCACAAATGTTGTGTAATTCCGCAGGAACGTAAGATAAGGCTCAACCGCGCCATCGGCGCGCTGGCGGTTAAGCCTCATGGCGCGCAGTGAATGCACGGCTCAAAACATTTCCGCGTGTGTGCGCGGCGATGATTAACCGTTGGCCTGGGCCACCAGCATTGCAGCAATCAATTGTTAAAATGAAACAAATTCTTAAATCCTACCGCCATCTGATCGCGCTGGCGTTAATTCTCACGGTTGCGATCACCGGCCTTTGCCTGGGCATCTTGACTCCCGGCGGGGCGTTCCTAATCGTCGGTCTCTGGCAGCTCGCGCAGTTCGCCGTCAGCAAACGGCAAACCGGCGTGTTCTTTATCTCCGGCCTGAGCAGTGAACAGGTTGAAGAATTCGAGGACCTCGTGCGCGAGTGCGCAGCGCAAGTTCCGAAGTTCAGAGGGCAGTCGGAAAAGCTTGGCAGGCTGGAAAAACTGTATGATGAAATGCACGGCGAAGTTAAGAAACTTCGCAAGTCTGCCATCGGCGGCGGTTCGCAAGCCGGCGTGCGCTGGCTTGGCAATAAACCGTTTGTCAGTGATGACTGCGCCAAGGCTCTAACGGCTGTGCTCGTCTTGGACTGCGCGCGGATCAAGGGCGCATTGGACTCCATGATTCCCGATGAAACCAACCGGAATAATCTGTTAGCCCTTTCGTGTGGCGCGCTCGGCATTGAGCAGCGCACCGCCATGACGACAACGGAAATTCCGGTGCCGACAATCTATGTGCCTCAGATCATCGAATTGGTTTTCGCCTTCGGTGCCGCGCGTCAATATGCCACGGTGTTCCCTCTCGGCAGCGGCACCGTGAAGCTGCCGCGCCTGAAAGCCGGCGAAGACGATTTCGGCTATTTCGGTGCCGGCGCGGCGGGTATGAGCCAATCCATCACCGAAAAGAAAGTCACCGCCGAACTGGTGACGTTCACTGCGAACAAAGCCGGCGGATTGATCCGCCTGCCCTACGAACTTCAGGAAGATACGATGATCCCAATTGGACAATTTCTCGCCCGCTACATCGCGCGCCAGCTCGCCAAGCTGGAAGACAAGACGCTGTTCCTGGCGGATGGCACGGCGGGTTATGCGAGTCAAACCGGCGTCGGCCCTTACTGCGTGGCCAACACGGATTATTTGCTGCAACTCGACGCCGCCAAAACCTTGGTGAGCGACATCACGCTGGAAGACTTGCGCGCACTGCGCGGCAAAGTCAGTCCGGCGGTGCTGGCGAACATGGCGGCCAATGGTCAGACGAGCGCATCTTACTTCCTGCATCCCACGATGGAACCGCTGCTGCGTTCCTTCAACAAATATCCAAACTTCGTGGTGTTCACGAATGAGAACGGCAAGCCGATGTTCGATGGCTGGCCGATCCACTGGATTGGTGTTGGCGCTACGAACAACGGACTGGCACAGCCGGGAACTTTCGCCGCGTTCTTTGGCGATCTTTCCTACTGGTATCTCGGGGAACGCGGCACGGTGCGCGTCGAAGTGAGCAAGGAAGTGTTCTTTGCGACGGACGAAATCGCCATGCGCGCCTTGGAACGCATTGACGTGG
This sequence comes from Limisphaerales bacterium, assembly GCA_003455565.1. Lineage (GTDB taxonomy): Bacteria > Verrucomicrobiota > Verrucomicrobiia > Limisphaerales > UBA11358 > UBA11358. The sequence goes on along the minus strand of DMQW01000311.1, from coordinate 8,163 downwards.
AAGCCCTGGCCATTGATGCGATGGCGACGATCCGCACTGGCGCGGGCGCTTGAACCAATCCCTGCCCTTTCCCTCTCCCCTCCCAGGGGAGAGGGCCAGGGTGAGGGGTAAAAATCAACCACAACGTTTAACCTTTAAAAAAAACCAATGAAAAAATTATTCATCCTCACAGTCACGGCGGTTTGCCTGGGCGTTTCCGTCCTGGCCGCTTCGCCGAGTTTTAAAACCCTGTCGAAATCCGGGAACGCGGCTTCGCCCAGCGAAGTCATCTTTCCCGCCTCGCCGGGCGATCAACTTCGCATCGTGAACGCCAACTGGAATTCCGACACGAACAATGCCGTGTTGAGCTTCAGCGGCGGATCAACGGCGTTCAGCATCGTGGAAACGAATCAGGCCAGCACATCCGTGACCAATAAGATCAACTCCACGAACGGGCTTGCGGCCAGTTCAGTGCTGGTCTTGCAACACGGCGGCGTGTGCTATGCGGCCAGCGTTTCGACGTGGAACGCATCAACCAACAGCGGCTTTTATGGCGGGACCAATGTCGTCCTGGCCAGTGGCGGCTGGGGAGTGGACACCAGCGTTGGCGACAACGTGTTTCTGATGGACACGCCTGTAACGCTGCCAGTCGGCGCCACCACGAACGCGGCCAACGGAGACGCGATTTATGTCGCCGCTCTGCCAGGCCGCCCGGTGCGCGTAGTGCTCACCCCGGCGTTTAGCACCAACAAGCTGAATGCCGTCGTTGGCCGTTACGAATAACGCTTGAACCCCCAACGGTTAAACAGGATCAAGCGGACAGTGTTTGCGGAGGTCTTGATTCTGGCTGTGCGCTGGCGGACTGGCCGGCCGGCGACCCTATCCGTTTGCCCCGGCTTATCGGAATCTTGTCTGTAGGCCGAAGACTGGCGATTGCTCAGGCGGTTGATTTAATGGGGGTGAGTTTCAAAACACTTTCCCGCGACTTGCACATTCTAATTCATGTTCTGCGGTTGCCGGTCAAACGCAGCAAGCGTTGCATCTGGCTCACTGAGCCGATCAAGCTTTGCAACCGCTGCGCGGCCATTGGTGAACAATTTCGCAATTTGGCTGGCAGCCAGCACAGCCTGAATCGCGACACGGCCGGCAATCATTTTATGCGCGACCGCGGCGGGGAGCCGCTTCAGCATATCCAAGCGGAATGGCGGCCAGAGGCCGCCGTTCCGCTCTTTCCCAATTGAAATTAAGCCATGAAGAAGAACCTCCCCACTTCAAAAAACTTTCCCACCTGGCAAAGCGAGTGCGCCAAGAACAATCCCCGTCCGCCGCGCACGGAAGCCAGGCAATCAAAAATCCGGGCGCTGACACCAATCCAAAGACGATCGCTGTTGCGGTGGCTGAACAAAGACAAGGTTACTTACGCGGTAGCGCGCGAGCGGCTGCTCAAACAATTCGGGGCTTCATTATCCATCCCGTCCGTGTCGGTCTTCTGGCACTGCCATAACGCGCCGCAGCCGCCCGCCCAGGACATTTTGCTTGATATGGTGATTCAATCAGCCAAGCCGGTGCGCTTGATCGTGAAGAGGAGAAACAGCGGAATCAGTCTCACCCAAAAAATCTGATGAATATCACCTTGGTCAAAATTGATGTTGCCACCGTTGATTTAGGCAAGAGCGTCCGCCACCTCGAGCAGCTTGTGGACGGCGGCACGGCGCATGAAAAAGGGCTGTTGTGGATTTTCAACCTGGCCAAGGACCCCGGCGGAAGGTGCCGCAACTTGCGCTTCTGGCGTCCAGAATTGATCGCGCGCAGCCGGGGCGAGCCGGAAAAATATCATCGTTGTAAAATTGATGACATCATTGCGCTGATTTTGCCGGCGAGTCGCATGAAATTTCGGGCCGGTGAAGTGGATCAGTTGTTGCAACTCCGCCCGCGCATACGAATTGACTTTGGTGCCGAACTGGCCGGAAGTCTGGATCAAGGGAGCCATGTTTATTCGCGCCCAACGCTGGCGGGCTTTCTAAAACGTCGCTGGCTTGGCGCCAGCCTGGGAAAGGCGTTTTCAGCATGAAAAATCCCGAAACCCGATTTTGCGCCTGTGGCGCCCGCCGAACGCCAATGTTCAGGGCAGCCGATTTTCGTTCCGGCTTCACCACGGGGCGGCTAATGGCCTTCTAATGGCACTTTATCGCGTGTGTGCATTGAACCAGTCTGCCTGCCAAACCCCAATTTGAAATATGGACCTGATTTATACCATCAAGACAGTCGGCGAACTTGCCGGCGCGCAAGCGGTGGCGAACGAACTTGAACGGGCTTGACACTGAATGAGCAAACAACCCTAAAACCCCAATTCAATGGAACTCGAATATAAAATCATAACGTCGGCGGAACTCGCGGGCGCGGAAGCGGCCGCCGACGCCATCGAATGCAATATCGGCAAGGCCAAGGCGCTCAAACAGAATTATTCCGCCCTCCAAACCCAGCTCGACACCATACGGGGGAGCATTGCCCAGGCAAAAGAGGCGCATGATGAACTTGGCAAAGGGACGGAAAATCTTACCGATAAGGTAAAACTATTTAGCGGCGAGGGCCGTGAAATGTATCGGGCCGTCAGCGAGGTGACGCGCATTAGTCCGCTGCTCGGCGAGGCGTTGCGGATGGCGATGCACCCAATCGGCGGCGCCATTGCCGCCGCCATCGTGTTATTTGTGAAGATGAAGGAAAGAATGAAGGCCATCAACGATGAGCTGGATGCGATGGGGGCCAAGGCCGCTGAACCAACTTTTCTGGAGGGGATCAAGGCGAAGGAGGAAGTATTGCGTTCGGCGGCGGATGCCGCCCAGGAATATGAGCAGCATCTATCTGATATTGCTGACAAAGAATCATCCATCACCGCCGAGCTGACCGCCCAACTGGCGCTGCAAAAATCCATTGACGAGGCGCACGCCGCCGAGGCCAGCGCCGAGGAAACTTTGGCCCAGGCAAAAATAAAGGCGGCGGTCGCCACTGGAAAAATGACGCCAGCCGAGGGCGAGGCGGCCAGCGCTCAAGTCAAGCGCCAGGCGATTGCTGCCGCCGCCGCGGCCAAGCAAGCCTCGCAGCAACAGGAGGTGGGCACGAAGACGGAAGCGCTGGAAAAACTGGACGTGGCTAGCGACCAGGCCAATAGCATGGCGCTGGCGGAAACTTACGCTAATGAGAAGGCGCGGCGCGACAAAAACACCAAGGACTTTGGCGGTGATGACTACACCAAAAAAATCAGCGAGGTTCAAAAGTCGGGCGATGATGCGCGCGCGGCTTTAGAGAAGGCATATGGCAAGGATGCGGCTGATAATCTTATTGCGGATGGCCCCACCGTTGGCACTCCATCCGCCTGGGCGCAAATGCAGGTGGGCAAGGTGAATCATTCCGCCGGTGAAATTTCCGGGCTGCAAAAAGGCCGGGCGCAGTTTGAAGCCGACCAGAAATCCGAACCTGAATTCAACGCGCTAAAAATATCAGCGGACGAGGCTCATAAAAAAACAGATGAGACAACCAAAAACTTTTCCGATCTGACGGCGCAATTACAGGCGCTGACTGATGCGATCTTAGCCAACCGTGGCACTGAAAAAGCCACGGTTAAAACCAAGCAGGACGTGGTGTTTTTTGATGAAGCCGCCCAGTTAGGAAAAGGGGTTTCTGAAACACAGAAGTTTGAGCAAGGGATGGAGACACGCAATCCCACGGCATCCGAAGGCCACGCGGCACTGGCCCAAGCCCAGGGCACCACCCGCGCTTTGATTGAGGCGGTTAAAGAGGCCGGGGCCGCCCATAGTTCCGCGTTGGCAATTTTAACAGAGGAAATGAACCGACAAAAAGCGGAAACGATCCGGCTGGCTCAAATACTTTCGCGCACCAATTACGCACTCGACCATCATTAAGGAATATACATTCTATGCAAACCGACGCGCATATCTCCAATGCCAAACCCGCCCGCAACGGGGACGCGACGGTTTCAGCCGTCCCCGCCGCACAGATCGCCGCAGCCCTGGCAATGAAACGCCAGGCGGTGCAGTGGCATTTGCGCGACGTGGAACCGGCGACGCGCGAAAAATTTGTGAATGGCAACGCCGCCGCCGGGTGGACGCTTTCGCAGTTGCCGCCGGCCTTGTTGAAACTGGCTGAAGCCGCGCGCGTAAATGGCCATTACCGCACGCTTAATGACGTGTTCACCAACCCGCGCACGCGCTGGCAGCCGCCGCTGCCGATGAATAAAATTTGCGACGCCGATATTCAGGCCGCCACCAAGTTGCGCGACGCGCTCAAGCCATGGCTGATCCGGCAACATGACCTGAAGCCCGGCGAGCTGAAAGCCGGCGGCGTGGAATCCTACGCCAGAGTTTTCGGCCATCCCGTCACGCCGCGCTTTTGGGATGAGTTATTTAACCGCACCGTCCAGCGTGATGGCGGGCGCGAGGAATGGAACAACTTGGCGATTTATTTGCCCGTTCGATTGAAGCCAAAGGCAACTCCGGCGGATGTCGTTTCGGCGTCAGTGACGGATGATTTTGCGGAACTGGAAAACCTTATTGTCGCGTGCATCAACCCGCATGATCCCAGCGAAGCTGAGCGCGCTGGACTTTGGATGCTGGCGCTTGAAAAATGCGCGTCGTTGGTCCGCGCCGGCCAGTCCGAAAAATCCGCCAGTCGCCTCGTGCGGCAGTTTCTTTTTGCCCGCGCCAAATTCCTGGCCCCGTCGCGCAACGCGCTGCGGATGGCCCTTGAGCGCAAACTGGACCAGTGGCAGCGCAACAATCCCGAATCACTGGCGGACGGGCGCAAGGCCAACGGCGACCGCCCCGAATATCCATCCGCCGACATCCGCCGCGTGCGTCATTCGGCGGTTCTGAAGAACGGCAGCCGCATTGATTCGGCCTGGCGCGAAGAATATCCGCAGTTGAGCGAATACACGCGCCAGCGCCATCCGCGTTCGCGCAAATGTCCGCGCGCGTTTTATCAGCTCGTGAACCGGCTGAAAGTGGACGCGTTGTGCGCGCGTCTGCAAGGCAAACGCAAGCTGCGCAAAATTGTGGGTAGCGTCACGCGCAATGCCGATGGCATTCACACGATGGCGCGCTGGGCCGTTGACGATTGGACTTCTAACGTGGTCGTGGCGTTTAGAAATCCAGACGGCACCGTTTCGCTTATTCAGCCCCAGATCATCACCGTGATGGATTTTGCCAGCCGTAAATGGGTTGGCTGGTCCATGTCCAATGACAAAGGCCCGACCGCCGAACTGGTTTGCGCGGCGATTCTGGACGGCTTCCGGCGGCACGATGTTCCGCGCAAGCTGTATGTTGAAAACGGATTTACCTTCGGAAAATCCCTGAACGTGAATGGCAAGGTGGACGATCAAGGCCGCACAGTGGTTGCCGGCCTGGCGCAATATGGCTGCGCGATTCATCATTTTGACAAGATGAGTCCCACCAGCAAGGGCGAGCTGGAAAAATCCTTTGATTTGTTCCAACGCCAGATGGAACGCCATCCCGGTTACGCTGGCAGGTTGCAAATGCTCGATGCGTCGGATGATTTCAAGCGTGAGACGCGCCTGATCAATTCGGGCAAGGTGGACGCCACAAAATTCCGCTACACGTTTGCAGAATTTATCCGCGTCATGCACCGCTTGATTGAAGAATGGAATGCCGCGCCGCAATTTGGGCACTTGCACGGACTCACGCCAGACGAAGCTTTTGAGGTGTTGAAAGACGCGAACGATCCGCCGATCAAATTCGACAACCGACTTCTTTGGATGCTGGCCAATGAGCGCTACCGCGTCACCGTCGAGGCGGGCGGCGTCAGCTTCCGTCACTATGGCCGCAAAATCCAAGTGCGCGGCGGCGAGCTGCCGCAACATGTCGGCGAAGAACTTTGGGCGCTGGTGGATCGCCAGGATTGTTCAATGGTTACTTTTATGAGTCTGGACCATCGCAAAACTTTCACCGTTGAAACCTGCCAACAGCCATCGGCCGATGAATCGCGGATCGCCACCGGTTCAAGCGTGCTGGCAAGCGAGCTTAAAAAAATCGGCTCGCACATGCGCGCGGTGGAAACCGAACTAAAAGATTTGACGGGCGAGTTTGGCAACCCGCGCCGGGATTTACTGGCACAAATTCGCGGCGCGACGGACGCGCTGGCCGGCGTGGCGGATGGCACCACGCGCCGTGTCATTCTCAATTCCAGAATTGAAAACAGCGCGGAGCAAATGCACGCGCAACGCCAGGCCATCACCGCCAAGCGCCGGCAAAACACCGCTAACAAATCCAAGGCCCGCCGGCTGGGCATTCCCGCCGTGCTGGTGGAAGACGACGACCAAAGCCGCCGCGCGCTGGAATTGCTGGGCGACACCGCGCCGACAAATTCACCCACCAAGCTTGATGGCAAATTCATTTATCAATTGAAGCCGTCCGGCCACGACCAAATCAAGTATGTGGATTATCTGGTCGAACAGTTGGCGAAATTCCGCAAGGCCGGGGCTGGGTTTGGTCAGAAATTCACCGGCGAAATCACTTTTGGATCGGTGAAAAAAATCGCGGCAGCACAACTCCATTGCGATTTGCACGACGTTTCGCGTTTTGACGAAATCAGCGCGCATTTGCAGGGGGCCATTGATGCCACGATTCTTGGGAAAAAGAATCTGGCAAAAGGCACACCGAACTATCACGAATTTTTTCAGACCCAAGAAACGCCATGATCACAACCGAATCGAACCCGCTGCTTTCGCAGGCTGGCTACATGAAGAGCACGGAATTTGCCAGCGTGCGCGGCGTCAGCGGCGTGATTGTATCTCTGCACGCCGCCGTTTTGCTCGCTGCCGCCAAGCGGGATTTTATCTGGTATCTACAAGGGCTTTCCCTAAAGGACGGCGGACTCAAGCGCGTCGCGCGCGAGCTGGTGGAAATGTTCCCCGACCGGCTCGGCACGGAAGCCATGCACAAGGCACGCGTCGCGCCGGAAAAAATGTATCCCGGCGAACTGGTTTCCAGCGTCGGGTTTGAACTAGACTTCGGCCGGTGGAATTTCAGCGAAGAAAAAACTCCGACAAAAAAAGGCAGCGAACTCATTCAACTTTGCCGGCACCAAGCACTGACTTACCGCGAGCGCACAAAAAATTCCGATGGATTCTGCCCGCCGCGATCTTTTAAGGTGCTCTCCGTTGAGCAATTCCTGATTGAACTTTGCACCAATCCCAAACTTCAATTTTCCCTGCCCGGCGTTGATTCCGTGTTCAACGAATTTGAGGTGGAACTGGCTGTTGAAGAGAATCCCGAATTGTCGCCCGGCGATTTCAAACACGCGGAGATGGTTTATTTCCGCGACATCATCGGCGCGCTGGTTGAATACCGCGCCCGCCACGAAAAGAAAATCCGCGCGAATTTCCCCCTGACTGCCATCGGCAAAAAAATTTGGGAAACCCTGGCTTACGTGCTGGCCAGCCGCAACATGGTGCTTTTGGACGGCCTCGAGGGGCGCGGCAAAACGGAAGCCGTCAAAGCCTGGTGCGAACTGCATCCCGGCCAGGCGCGCTTTGTCAGCCTCAAGGGCGTCGCCAACAAAACCACCGCGTTCCGTGAAATGGCGCACGCGCTGGGCATCACTTATGGCTATGGCCGCACAGGCCCGGAAATGCAATCCCGCGTCGAGGATGTTTTAAACCGTTCCAAAATCATGCTCGTGATAGACGAGGCGCATTTCCTTTTCAACCAGACGCGTCGAATGACCGCGCGCCCGGAATTGATAGACTGGATTGACACGGCCATTTGCAATCGCGGGATCGGTTTGGCGCTCGTAACAACCCCACAATTCATTGCTTGCATGGCCCGCGCCAAAAATCAGGTGGAATGGAATTTCAACCAGTTCCGCCGGCGCGTGAAACGCTGGGTCAAGTTACCAGAAAAAAACAGCGAGGCGGACATTGCCGCCGTCGCGCGGAAAATTTTTCAAAATGCGGGCGAAGCGGTGATCAAAAAAGTTGTCGGCTACGCGCTGTTGAGCAAGCGCGATCTCTCCGCCGTTGGCGATGTTGCCGCCGAAATCCGCGCCATGCTCGGCACGGATAATTTGGGCAAGGTTTCCGTTGAGCACGTCCATCGGGCAATCAGTGATTTTCTAATTCCATCCGACCAGGCTTTCAAGGTGTCATTGGAC
>DMQW01000148.1 GCA_003455565.1 Limisphaerales bacterium | reverse complement strand
CACGCCCGGCAACGTCCAGCCGGGAAACGGCAGGAATAATTCGCGCGCGCCGGTCGCCAAAATCAGTTTTTCCCAGCGAATCATGCGCGGGGCTTCGGGATATTCGGCCAGCAGCACTCCTCTTTCCGGTGATGCCATCACGCTGGTGCGATCCAGCAATGTCGCGCCAGACTTGCGGAATTTTTCAATCCATTCACGCGCCTGCGCATTGGAAAACTTTGCCTGCTGGCCGCGCCAGATTTGTCCACCGAGCCACGGCGTGTCGTCCACCACCGCGACACGCTTGCCGCTTTCCGCCGCCGCGCAAGCCGCCGCAAGGCCGGCCGGGCCGGCGCCGACGATGACAATTTCAAAATGAAACACACGCTCACTCATCGGCGCGCACCTCCATTCCCTCTTCGCACAATGTCTGACAACTGCGGCAGTGCAACTGGCCGTTGATCGTCACGCGGCATTCCATGCAGATGCCCATGCCGCAGAGGGGGCCGCGCGGCTGGCCAAAAACGGATTTGCGAAAACGCGTTTCGCCCGTCATCGCCACGGCGGCGGCCACAATGGTTCCGGACGGAACCGAAATGGTTTTGCCGTTCACGCGGAGCTGGATTGATTCACTCATGGTGCGAACCTCCGTTTCTAAAACGAACCGGCGCGAATGGCGCGGCGGGAATTTCCGTCGGTCGCCCCAGCAGCAAATCCGCCAGCAGCCGTCCGGTGCCGAGCGAGGTTGTGATGCCGAGGCCTTCGTGCCCGGTCGCGAGCCAGATGCGGTCGCTCATGACGCTCGGCCCGATGATCGGCAGTTTGTCGGGCGTGGCGGCGCGATGGCCGGTCCAGGTGCGGATCGCGGAAAGTTTTCCGAGGCCGGGCAGATATTCGATGGCGCGCTGCAACATGCGGTCGAGAATCGCCGGATCCACCGCGCTGTCCTCGGCATCAAACTGCCGCGACGATCCGATGAGCATTTGCCCGGTCTTGCGCGGCTGGATATTGAACGCGACCGAATCCTTGCCCAGCGAGTGCGCGCTCTTGAGATAGCCGAGTTCGACGATCTGATGGTGCACAAAACCGGGATGACGGTCGGTAATGACCAGGTGACCTTTGCGTTTGCGGACCGGCAATCCGGGTGTGAGCGCAGGCGACCACGGCCCGGTGGCGCTGACGGAACGGCCGGAGGAAATGCGCGAGCCGTCGGCGAGCAACACTCCGCCTTCGCTCAATAATTCGCGGACAGCCACGCCCGTGCGCAACTCCGCGCCGTGCCGCTTCGCCTGCTCCAACAAAAACCGCGCGGCGCATGGTGGATAAAGCACCGCGTCGTCCACCACGCGCAAACCGCCAGCCATGTCGGCGCGCAAATTAGGTTCGGCTTTCTTCACGCCGAGGGCGTCGAGAACTTCGACGCGAACGCCACGCTCAGTGTAAAATTTTTGTTTGCGCTGAACCTCCGCCATTTCCTCGTCGTCCGCCGCCACCCAAAGCGTGCCACAGGAATCATATTCAACGTCGTCAGGAAGTTGCGGGCGAAGTTCGATCCAGAGCTGCCGCGAGTGATGCGTCAGCGCGAATTGCGCTTCGGAATCGTCCATCACCACGATGTGTCCCATGCCGGCAGCCGTTGTTCCACCACCAATCGGACCGCGATCCAGGACAAGCGTCTTGAGTCCGCCACGCGCGCACTCCGCAGCGCACGCCGCGCCGACGATGCCCGCGCCGACGATGACGATGTCGTAGGCCTGGCTCACGAGCGAATGCCCCAGCAAAACGGATCTTGGTCATTCAACAGCAAAATCGCCTCGGCATTCACGAATGCCGTGCCGGTAATCACTGGTTCCACTTTTCCAGTTGCGCGATCCAACCAGCGAAATTTTCCGCTGAACGTGCTGCCGATAATGCTTTCCTGAATCCACGTCGCGCCTTCGGCCAGTTTTCCATCAGCCGCGAGGCACGCGAGCTTTGCGCTAGTGCCGGTGCCGCACGGGGAGCGGTCGTAAGCTTTGCCGGGGCATTGAACGAAGTTGCGCGAGTTCGCGCCGGGCGCAGCGGGCGGGCCGAAAAGTTCAACGTGATCCACTTCGGGAAAACCCTGCGCGTTCACGGCCTGACGGATGCGCCAGCAAAAATCCGTGAGCTTGTCCGCGTTCGCGAGCGTGAGTTCCTGACCATGCTTCTCGACGAGGAAAAACCAATTGCCGCCCCAAGCGACATCGCCGGTTACCGGACCGATGCCCGGCACATTCACGGTCACGGCCTTTTTCGCGCGCCAGCTCGGGACGTTCGCCACCGAAACCTCACCGTTCGGATGCAACGTGGCGGTGATGGTGCCGACCGGGGTTTCGATTTTGTGGTCGCCGGATTTGATTTTGCCCAGATGAGCGAGCGTGACGATCAAGCCGATTGTGCCATGCCCGCACATGCCGAGATAGTCGACGTTGTTGAAAAAAATCACACCGGTGACGCAGGAGGCGTCTTCCGGCTCAACGAGCAGCGCGCCAACCATGACGTCTGAGCCGCGCGGTTCGTTGACAATGGCGGAGCGATAGTGATCAAACTGACGCTGCAAGCGGTCACGCCGGGCGGTGAGCGGACCGCGACCCAAATCAGGACCCCCGGAAGCCACGATGCGTGTCGGTTCGCCGCCAGTGTGCGAATCAATGATATGGATGCGTGATTTGTTCATGGGTGATTTACTCACCGCTCATTCTGGCTTGCCGCGAAAAGCGTGTCTTGTCCATTTCATCAGCGTGGACTAGGATTTTGGCACAACGAACCACGCCTTGACGCCCATTGAATTGCAAACCGGATTATTCTCGCAACTGGCCGAACCTTTCACCGGCGAGGCGCTGTTCGATTGTCTGACTGACCTGGTCTTTTTCATTAAAAACATTCGCGGCGAGTATGTGGTGGTCAACCAGACATTGGTTGACCGGTGCGGTTTGCGCGAAAAAAGAGAATTAATCGGCCGCCGCGCGGATGAAGTATTTCCGCCGCCGCTGGGCGGGAATTATCGGGCGCAGGACGAAAAGGTTTTGCGGAATGGCGATGTCATCCTCAATCAACTGGAATTGCATTTTTATCCGTCGGGCGGCCGCGGCTGGTGCCTGACCAACAAACTTCCGTTGCGCAACCGGGACGGCGGGGTGGCAGGGCTGGTCGGTATTTCCAAGGACATCCAGGCCGCCAACGAACGGAGCCAAGACTATTCGCGCATGGCCAGGGTCATTCAGCATATCCAGACGCATTATGACGAACCACTCCGGGTGAAAGAGCTGGCGGTGCGCGCGGGACTTTCAGAATATCAATTCGAACAGCGCATCCGAAAATTTTTCCAGCTTACTCCCGGCCAGCTCATCCAGAAAACTCGCATGGAATTTGCCGTGCGGCGGCTCCGTGAAACGGACCAGCCCGTTGCCGCCATCGCGCTTGACTGTGGTTACTCGGATCAAAGCGCCTTCACCCGGCAGTTCCGCCAGACCATCGGATTGTCGCCTTCAGAATATCGGCGGACGTTCCGCAAAACCTCTGGATGAACCGGCGTGGCTCCCTGCGGCTGGCGGATGATATCGAATAGCTCGTTGTGCATTTCGAGCATGGGTGGGGAATTGCCGCCATCTATAGTATGACCCGAATACTTCGAGACCGGCATACGGGTTGAGAAGCTCAAGCAGCATTTTTTATCAATGACGCAGGACAAGACCATGAACCAATTCCTTTCCCGAAGCGCACTCACCATTGTCTCGGTTTTAAGTTTGCTTTCGGCTTGGCCAGATTCGGTGACCGCCCAGCAGCAAGGCGGCCAAAATCAGCATCCGGGAGTTCCGCAGCAAACCGGACCGGTGCAAACGAATGGCACCAGCGTCCAGCAGGGGCAAAATGGGCAGGCGCAGTCCAGCCAGCGGCCAAGGAACCAGCGTCGGCGCGGCGGCCAAGATGAAGGGCCGCCCACACTCGGCCTTGATCAGGGTTTCATCGAACTCGACACGCCCGACTTCAATTTGAAACTGGTGAAAGCGTCACAGACGGTTGCCGCGTTGCAGCCGAAGGGCGCCGGCGGTTTTGATTTCACGCCCGCCGATCAGCTTCAGAAACGCGCCGGCAATCACTATAACCAACTCGGCGACCTGACTTTGCGCCTGCGCCAAAACAACGCCGGCGAATGGCAGAGTTACTCGACGGCCGCCGAACGCCAGCCGATCAAAGCGTTGCCGGTTTCAGGCAACGCGCTGGCCGCCGCCGATTTGACGCCGACGCTGCCAGCAGATTGCCCGCTGCAAATTACGCGCACTTGGGCGCTGGACGACGGCAAGCTGGTTTTGAAGTTCGAACTCACAAACAAGACAAACGAACCTGTGGAGATCGGCGCGCTGGGCATTCCGATGATTTTCAACAATTACATCACCGGACGTTCGCTGGAAGATGCCCACGAGATTTGTTCCTTTTCGGATCCGGCGATTTGCATGGACGCCGGTTACATCCAAGTCACACGTCTGGATGGCCACGGTCCGGCGCTGGTCGTCGTGCCGGAAGGCAAAACTCCTTTTGAGGCATACAATCCCCTGCTCAAAGACCGCACGGAGCGCAGCCAGACGTTCGAGGGTTTTTATGAGTGGACAGTGCATAGCCTGGCTTACGCGGAAAACGAATGGAAAAATGCGCAGCCGTGGAACCCGCCAACTTCGAAAACGCTGGTGCCCGGAGCGACGACAGTTTTCGGCGTGAAATTTCTGGTCGCACCTGAAATCCGCGCCATTGAGAAAACGCTGGCGGAGAACAATCGTCCCGTGGCCGAGGGCATTCCCGGATACATTCTGCCAATGGACATGGCCGCGCGGCTTTTCCTGAAATACTCCCAAGGCGTCAAGTCAGTGAAGGTTGAACCTGAAGGCGCAATTTCATTCAGTAAAAATTTTCCCGCCAAACATGGCTGGCTGGATTACACCTTGCACGGGAAAAAATGGGGACGCGCCCGGCTGACGTTGACTTATGATGATGGTCTGGTGCAAACGATCAGTTGCGACGTGATTAAACCGGAGGCCGAGGCCGTTGCTGACTTGGGACACTTCCTGTTCACCAAACAATGGTTCAACGATCCAAACGATCCGTTTCATCGCAGTCCCTCGGTCATGACTTATGACCGCGCGCATAATCGAATCGTGACGCAGGACGCCCGCGTCTGGATTGCCGGCTTGGAAGATGAAGGCGGCGCCGGTTCATGGCTGGCCGCCGCGATGAAAGAATTTGGTCAGCCCAAAAAAGAAGAAGTCGAAAAGTTCCAGCAATTTGTGGACGGCGTATTATGGGGTGGCATTCAATACAAAGACGGGCCATTGAAATATGGCGTTCGCAAAAGTCTTTTCTACTACGACACAAACGCATTCCCGGATTATTACAACCCCGAAATCCCGTATGGCGGCTGGACCAGTTGGAACAAGAAAGATGCTGAAAACATCGGCCGGGCTTACAACTATCCCCATGTCGTGGCCGCGTATTGGTCCATGTATCGTCTGGCGCGGAATTACGACGGCCTCGTTACCAACCATCCGTGGGATTGGTATCTTGATCACGCCTTTGAAACGATGAAATTTCTCACGGGAAGAAATGCCGATGGCCGTTACAACGTTGGCTACATCAACACGGGTCTGATGGAAGGTGATATATTCCTCATGCTTTTGAAAGACTTGAAACGCGAAGGATGGACTGAGAAAGCCGCCGAACTTGAGACTGCGATGAAGGCCCGCGCCGACCGCTGGGATCACGAAGCTTTTCCGTTTGGCAGTGAAATGGCCTGGGACTCCACCGGCCAGGAAGAAGTTTTCGCCTGGTGCAACTATTTTGGTTTTGCGGACAAAGCGCAAGTGACGCTCAACTCTATTTTGGGCTACATGCCGACTATACCGAACTGGGGTTACAATGGCAACGCGCGCCGTTACTGGGATTTCTATTATGGCGCCGCGCCGGGCGGGCAACTGGAACGCCAAATTCATCACTACGGTTCCGGTATCAATGCCATTCCCGTGCTCACCGACTATCGCGAGCATCCGGACGATTACTATCTGTTGAACGTTGGTTATGGCGGCACGTTGGGGCCGCTGTCCAACATTGATCAGGATGGTTTCGCCGCTGCGGCGTTCCATTCCTCGCCATCGCTTATGAAGTGGGATGCTTACAGCGGCGACTATGGCCCGAACTTTTTTGGCCACGCCGTGGATACGGCAACTTATGTAATCAACCATCCCGAGTTCGGCTGGCAGGCTTTCGGTGGAAATGTGCAGGTGAGCGGCAACCAGGTCAAAGTTCAGCCGCTGGATTCTTTCCGCAAACGCATTTACATCGCGCCGCTCGGTTTGTGGCTGACGCTTGACTCCGGCACATTCGACAGCGTGGAAGTCAACACGAAAACGCACACCGTGCGCGTGGGGCTTTCATCCGCAACGCAGTATGAACCTCAAGCCCGCCTGTGCATCGCGCAGCCGGCGAAATTGTCGGGCATTGGAACGTATCATCCGACTGAAAAGTTCACCGTCGAGCGGGATGCGTTTGATGTCGCGCTCAAGAAGGATGGAACAACCTGGGTCGAGTTGACCAATGCTGACTAATGTCCGCGACGTTACAGAATGTCAAAGAGATTCTTGATTAAAAATTTGAATATGAAATTTGGCAAGCAAGCAATCACCGCTGTCGTGCTCGCTTTTCTGGCGCTGGGTTGCCGCACTTACCCTGAACATCCTCAATCCGCCGCGAGCGAAGAAACCCCGCAAGTGACCGCGCCGCCCGAAGCCTTTTTTGCCCACATTCGCGAACGAGACCGGGACGCTGCGCGCAAGTTTTACAGGAAATACATTGACATCAAAGGCCTGCCGCTGGCGGCTTCAGCCGGCGTTTCCGATCAGGCATTGCAACGCGACTACGACATCGTCACTCACATGCTGGCGGGGCGCTCGGACATTCTCCAGACCATGGTCACCAACGGCACGCGCCTGATCATCATCGGCAAAGACCAGCGTTACACGGACATGCCCGAATATCTAAACGCCCCGAACCGGGACTATTTGAATGAGCGCGTGCGCGGCACGGGCGGCTTCGGGATCACGAGCTTTGGCGAGGAGAATTTATTGTGCCTGCTCACGGATCGTTATGATCGCGAAAGCATTGCCGTGCATGAATTTTGCCACACGATTGACGCCGCGCTCAGCCGGATGGATCCCACCTGGCACGGGCGGCTCCGCCAGACTTATCGTGACGCCATGAGCAAAGGACTGTGGAAAAATACTTATGCCGGCTCCAATCAGGCCGAGTATTGGGCGGAAGCCTGCCAGGCTTACTTCGACTGCGGCCGCGCCAACAACTGGAACCATGGCCCCATTGCCCGGCGCGAGCAACTCAAAATATACGACCCGGAAGTCTATGAGTTGATCAAGACCACCTTCAACCTCAGTCCGGCGCAGGACTGGCGTTACCATTGGCTGCAAAAATTGCCGAACGTCATTCCGCCGCCGGCCAAGTTCAAGATTGATCCTTACTACACCAAGTTCACCTGGGCGGATGAATTTCTGGTCATTGGTCGGCAGGCGAGCGGCGAAGCCATGCTCAAGGCCAACGATACTATCTGCAAGATGTTCGCTTACCGTCACGACATCCTGAAGGTGCTCATCAACGACGGAGTAAAACTGGTGGTGTTGGGGCGGAATGAAAAACTGGCTGATTTGCCGGAATTAAGAAACACAACGGACATGAACATTGATCTGACCGTGCGCTTCATGGATTACACGCCGGAAACGAAACTTCTGGTCGTTCCTGAAGAAAGCGTGCTGGGCAATCCAAACGACGGCTATGTTGGCGCATACCTTGAAATCCGTGAATTCGCCAAGGCGCTCTACGCTGTGTGCGGCACGCGCCCGGTTGATCCCAATTGGAACAATCGCGGGCATGATGTTCAGCAGTATGAATTGCGCGTCAAACGCCTGGACGTTCAATTCGATGACAAGTTGAAGCAGCTTTACGATGCGGCGATGAGCAAGGGAATGTGGAAAGACACGTCTGCGGTTCAAAACCCCACCGCCTATTGGGCGGAAGGCGTGCTGGCTTACTTTGACGCCGCCGGACAGGATGGCGCGCCGTTCAAAGACACGGGGCGAAACGGGGATTTCACGGACAGCCCGCATCCGATCAACACGCGCGAATTACTGAAAGCTTACGACCCGGACCTCTGCGCGCTGGTGAATGAAACGATGGCTTACGATGGAGAAGTGGACTGGCGTTACACGCCTTACTGGCCGTGAAGCCGTCGGAATCTGATGATGCAGGGCTTGAGATCGAATGTCTGGACGCAGCGTGGCTCATAACCAGACTCGCCTGCGTTTGCGAACGTAAAACAAAACTCCGCTACCGAGCCAAATAAGGGAAATGGCCGAAGGTTCGGGAACGGCGATCTGTGAAAATTGAATGTCATCTAACAGCGTGCCACCACTGCCACCCATAAAAGTCAATGTTTCCGTATGGCCTGCAAAGGAAGAAATATCAGCTCCATACAAGGTGTAGTTTAGCGCGTTGGAGATGGCGATATAAGACAGGTCTTGTCCACCGAGAGACACGGTTAATGATTCGCCAGAGATCCCCGTTCCCGACTTAAAAAGCAGTGATTGGGCATCAGCGGGCACCAGGGCGGTCTGGCTGATGGAGCCAGTATAGAGACCAGTGATCTCGCCTATTCCAACGCTGAAAGAGCCGTTAATGGCCCCGGTATTTGTTTGGGAAGACAACCACACGGGAGGAACAATCCCTCCTATGCCGTATCGAACGTGGGCCAATTGATTGGTTCCAGAGAACGCCGACCAACCGGGCAAAGCACTCGTTGTTGCGATTAGATGATTTGTGGGAGAGTCAATAAAAACAAGTTGCGCCGATTCAAAATCCAGATTTTGGAATGTGCCTTGGGCTTGCAACAACCGGAAATTCATCATCACGAGCACCAATGCGAGCAATGTTTTTTTCATATCAGTGACTCCTTTCCATAAGCCGGTTGTTACGGGATTACAACGTCAATGTCTTCGATATTATCGCTCCCGATGTTCTGTAGGCCGAACGCGTGACTTGCGCTTGCGAACATAAAATAAAACTCCGCTGCCGAGGAAAATAAGGGAAATAGCCGAAGGTTCGGGAACCGACAGGGTTGAGAATTGAATGTTGTCAAGCTCTGCAACAGCGTATCCGCCATTTACACCCGCAGTAAACGTCAATGTTTCGGTCTGGCCAGCAAAAGAAAACGGGATAGCCGCCCCATACAAGGTGTAATTGAGTGCGTTGGAGATGGTGATGTAAGACAGGTCTTGGCCGCCGAGCGAAACGGTCAATGGTCCGCTGTAAAAATAGGTTCCCACCTCGAAAAGCAATGATAGGACATCAGCAGGCACCAGCCCGGTCTGGCTGATGGAGCCAGCTTGCGGTGCCCCCGAACCTGAACCCCCATGACTTAACACGACACTGTAATTTCCACTGAGGGAACCGCCATTAGTTTGTGAATACAATATTACGGGAGCGAAAATGCCTCCGGCACCGTAGGGAATATTGGTTAATTGGGTTGTTCCGGAAAAGGCTGACCAGTCAGGCAGGGCATTTGTCGTGGCGATACTTTTGTAGTAAGGAGGGTCGTTAAATATAATTTGCGCCGATTCAAAATCCAAATTCTGGAACGTCCCCTGCGCCTGCGACAGGCCGGTCCAGATGGTCATAAGCGCCAATGCGAGCAATGTTTTTTTCATATCAGTGGCTCCTTTTCATAAGCCGGTTGTTCACGGGATTACAACGTCAATGTCT
>DMQW01000183.1 GCA_003455565.1 Limisphaerales bacterium | reverse complement strand
CCGAGCCGCACGGCGACCTTGTCCGGTTCGCTGCGGTCCTGTTGCGCGAGTTCGCCGAGGAAGGCGATCTGCGTCAGGTTCGCGCCGAGGTCGTCATGGATGTCCTTCGCGATGCGCGCCCGCTCGCGTTGCAACAGCGCCTGTTGCTCCAGCAAACGCAACTGGGCGCGCAGCCGTCGGAATGAAACGTAGCGCACAAGGGCGATGATGCTCAACGTGAACGCGGCCACCGCCGCCAGCCGGAACCACCACGTCTGCCAGAAAAATGGCGCCACTTCCAAGGTGATTTGCGCGCCGGTTTTGTTCCAGTCGCCGTCGCCGTTGCACGCCGTGATTTCAAAATTATAGTTGCCGCTGTCGAGCCGGGGGTAGGTGACGGAGCGGGCCACGCCGCCTTCCACCCAGTCGTCTTCAACCCCTGTGAGCTGGTGCCGGAACTGGATGTTTTCCGGCGCGTTGAAATCAAACGCGGCAAATTCAAATTTGATGCTCCGGTGTCCCGGTGGCAGATGCAGCACGGAATCTTTCGAGGTCAGTCCAAGCATTTTGTCCCCGCTGCTTTTATTTCTCGGAAGAATGCTTTCGTATTGGGCGACGACCAGATCGTCCACCGAAATACGCGTCAACAACGTCGGCGGCGGTTTCGTGCTCTCATATAGTTTTGCGGGATCGGCAACCACCAGCGCCGTCTGCATGGGAATCCACAGCCGCCCGTCATGGCTGCGCAAAACATCCGGCGAATCACCAAAGGTGCCTTGCAAACTCGGCAGCCCGTCGCCGCGACCATAATGAACCGAACGCACGCGGGAAACGCGGCCCGTGACGACATTTTCAAAATCCTGTTCGCGCACTTTGAAAATTCCCCGGTTCGCGCCGAACCACAGCCAGCCCCGACCGTCGGCCACGATGTGCGAAATATAATCATCAAATAATCCTTGTTCCGAGGTGAACTCGGCATAGTGCCCGTCTTTCAGGCAACCCACGCCCGATCCGGCATAGCCAATCCAAAGTGCGCCGTCGGGCGTCGCGTAAAGGCAGCGGATCGAAGCCAGTTCATGCGACAGGCGCGGACTTTCCTGCACCAGTTGATCGCCGTTGACGCGGAATAAAACTCCTTTGGAAGTGCCAAGCCAGATGTTGCCGGCAGCGTCCTCGGCCATGGCGCGGATAATCCGGCTGTCGGGAGGAACATCAATTTTACGGAACTGTCCGTCATGCAGGCACAGAACGGCACTGGGAGTTTCCTGCCCCAGCCATAAGTCGCCGTTTTTTGCGACCAGCAATGTGTGAAGCGTTTTCCCCTGGAGCTGGGCGGCTTCACTCTGGTCCCATTTCACAAACCGGCCAGCACGCCAGTAATATAAACCGTGTGTCCGCGTGCCAACCCAGATGGCTCCCTGCGAATCGGCAGCCACGCACGTCGCATCGCCCGGCCATTGGTCATTAACCGGAATGGAGCTCCACTGGCCGGCAACTTTATGCGCCAGCACGCCGTTTTGCGTGACGGCCCAGATGGTTCCATCAGCCGCCTCGCAAATGGATTGAATGGACGAAAACGGCAGTCCTGACTCGGCCCCTTCCAGCTTGATGACCCGCCGCCGGATCCGGTCCAGCCCGCCGCCAAACGTGCCGACCCAGATGTTGCCCTCACGGTCTTCGGTGAGATTTAAAATTCCCTGGTGGCTGGTGGAAATTTTTTCAAAACCATTCCGGTCATGCCGATACAAACCGCTGAAGGAAGTTCCCACCCAGACCGCCCCTTCATGGTCTTCAATCAAAGCCGTGGCAATGGTGCCGCTGCTCGCCGCGGGGAATTCGCCCAGATCCTGAAACTGGCCGTTGGTCTCGCATTTGAAAAGCCGGCTGCCACAGCATAACCAGACCCCGCCCGTCCGCGCGGAAGCCAGCCGCATCGGTTGCGTATTAAAACGGAATAGCGTCTGAAAACTGCCGGCGTGGTAAACGCCCACTTGCCCCGCCTTGGCGAACCAGATGCGTCCCGCGTTGTCCGCCGTCAACGCACAGATGTCCAGGCCATCCGGCAAACCTTGGCGGGCATTGCAGCCGGTGACTTTGCCGTCTTTGATTTCATAAACCGGCCCGCCCCGGTAAGCGATCAACAAACGACCGTCGGCGGCTTCTGCCAGACCATTGGGAATCAATTTCGGCAGGTCTTGGCTGAACGCCCGCGAAGCCGCTCCTTCCAGACAAACCACCGCCCCGCGATCCATCGCCAGCCACAACGCACCCCGCTGGCCGCGCAGCATGGTGATGATGCCACGATTCGGCAGGGCGATGACATTCGTCAGCGGACAGGTTTCAAAACGAAGTCCATCAAACCGGGCAAGCCCGGTCGGCGTGCCGATCCACAGATAACCATCCGCCGTCTGCGCGACCTCTTCCACACTGTTATCCGGCAGGCCTTCCTCGGACTGCCACGAACGCGCCAGCCACTCGGAATTTGTCTCGTCGGCGGAAACCACTTTTGCAAAAAACAAAAGCAGTCCCAACAACAGCCTTCCGAAAAACCGGCGGACCAGCGGGGTGAACACAGTTGCGAAGATAGCTTGCGGCACGACTTAATTCAAGGCAGCGAACTCAACTGTTCTGTCCTAATCTTAATCCTGCTCTTAATCTTAATCGTGCAAGAAACGGGATTATGATTACGATGACGATTAAGATTAGGAC
>DMQW01000226.1:4132-9689 GCA_003455565.1 Limisphaerales bacterium | reverse complement strand
AAATGCGCGCGGTTCTGCCACGAACGGTCGCCATCGCCCACCATGCGGAGCCAGGCCTCATGCACCAGCGCGGTGGCTTGCAACGTCTGTCCGGCCGATTCCTGGGCCATGCGCGCGGCGGCCAGTTGGCGCAGTTCGTTGTAGACCATGGGCAACAATTCTTCCGCCGCCTGCCCATCGCCACGCCGGACGGCTTGCAGTATCAGCGTCACGTCACTCATAAGGCCAAATAAACGTAGAAAGTTGGTGGCTGGGGATAATGCAATTTTTTTCTTCAATTGTCATGGCCGAATGCGACGGCGGTAAAATTGCGGTGAACCAGCGAGGCAGCGTTCCATGAGGACGTTGCCGCGCGCGGCGACCGCCTGCCGTTGGGACGGCATGAGCGGATCGTTTTGGATACACGGCGGTTCCATGCGGCGTTCGCAGGCTAACCGTGAAGGCAGGGAATGAAAAGCGGTTGACGCGAATTATGCGAATTAATGCGAATTAAAATTCCGTTCGCGATAATTCGTGAAATTCGCGTCAAAGTTTTTTTGTCGCGGAGAGACGCGGGAATCAACCTGTGAAGCGGCCACGCCAATGACGACGAGATTCACACTTTAACTGAATTTTTATCCGTGTGTTTGGCGGCGGGTTCGCTTACAAGTTTTTCATGGCAGAAAGTTTTCGGCTCAAAGACCAGCCGGTGAGCGAGCGGCCGCGCGAACGCCTCGTGGCGCGCGGGCCGGATGCGCTGACGCACGCGGAGTTGATCGCGATTTTGCTGCGGACGGGTCTGCGCGGCGCGAACGTGGTGCAGGTCGCTCAAAATATTTTGCAGAAATTCGGCTCGCTGAACGCGCTGGCGCTGGCGTCGGTGGATGAATTGAAACAGATTGCCGGCGTCGGCCCGGACAAGGCGGCGACGTTGGTGGCGGCGTTCGCGCTGGCGCGGCGCATGGAGCAGGAGCGGCGCGAAGAATCGCCGGTGCTGGACAATCCGGCGACGGTCGTGAACTTCATGCGCGAAACGAACCGGCTGAAAAATGTGGAGTCATTCCAGGCGCTGCTGCTGAACACGCGCAAGCGGCTGATCCGCGTGGACGAAATTTCGCACGGAACGCTGGACACGATTCTGGTGCATCCGCGCGAGGTTTTTCGAGCGGCAATCGTGGCGAACGCGGCGGGAATCGTTCTGGTCCACAACCATCCGAGCGGCGATCCGACGCCGAGCGAGGCGGACATCAAGGTGACGCGGGATTTGATCCGCGCGGGGCAGCTTTTGAAAATCGAGGTGGTGGACCACGTCATCATCGGCCGCGCGACGGCGGAGCGGGCGAAGGATTATGCTTCGTTGCGCGAGCTGGGATATTTTTACGCGTGAGCAGCGCGTTTTGTAATCGTAATCTTGTTCTTAATCTTAATCGGTGGAACGGAGATTAAGATTAGGATTACGATTAAGAGTAGGACTTGGTGTTGAAAGCCGCTTGCTTTCGCGGCGCGTTCCGCAATGATTTGAGCATGTTTTCCAGTAGCGTTAAACCCAATGGTCCGGTGACCTTGAACGAAGAACAAATCATGGCGTTGCACGGCGAACTGCGCAAGATGCGCCACGACGTGAACGGACGGCTGGCGAACATCGTCGCCGCCGCTGAACTGATACGGTTGCGCCCGGAATCTTCGGCGGAACGGCTGAAACAGTTGCTGGAACAACCGCACCAGGCCGCTGAATCCATCGCGGATTTTTCGCGCCGGTTCGAGCAGATGCTCGGCCTGTTCCGGGCGTGAACCCACCGGAGAAACGTTTGCATGGAACAACGGGCTGAAGCTGAACTCATCGCGGCGGTGCTCCAGGGCGACGCCGCGAGCTTCGAGCCGTTGATTCAGAAATATTCCCCCCGCGTTTTTTCCACCGCGCGCCGTTATGCGCGCCGCGAAAGCGAGATCGAGGACATCGTGCAGGAGGTCTGGATCAAGGCGTTCCACAAGCTGAAAAGTTTTCGCGGCGAGGCGCCGTTTGAACATTGGCTGATGCGGCTGGCGGTGCGGACGTGCTACGATTTTTTACGCGGGCATCAACGGAACCGCGAGTCGTCCTTCAGTGAAATTTCCGAGCCGGAAGATGACTGGCTGGACCGGTTCGTGGTTGATCCAAGCAGCGCGGTTGAGGATGCGGCGGCGGCAAAACTTCTGGTGGACCGCGTGCTGGAAAAACTTTCGCCGCCCGCCCGACTGGTCATCACGCTGCTGGAAATCGAAGATCATTCCGTGAAGGAGATCGCCGCCCTCACCGGCTGGTCGGTGCCGCTGGTGAAAGTCCGCGCGTTCCGCGCCCGGGCGGAGATGCGGAAGATCGTCGCGCGCATGGCGAGTGACAAGTATTTGTAACCCCAGGCGGCCTGTCTGCGTCAACGAAATTGAGAGTGTATGAACATCGTTGAACTCCAGAAAAAACTGATCGCCGCCGCCCGGCTGAACCCGCCGGACGACCGTGTGCCGTATGCGTTTGAGAAGCGCATCATGGCGCTCATCGCGGCGCGGGCCGTGGCCGACCGCTGGGTGTTTTGGACGCGCGGACTGTGGCGCGCGGCGGCGGCGTGCGGCGCCGTGGCGGTGGTGTGCGGCGCGGTTTCGCTGTTCACGCCAGTGCCGCCGGATAATGGCAAAGACCTGTCGCAGGATTTTGAAAACACGCTGCTGGCCTCGGTTGACCAGAGCGACGCCACCGCGCCGTGAACAACTGGAAAGTCATTTTCGCCACCGTCGTCATTTTCGGCGCGGGCGTCATCACGGGCGGTTTGCTGGTGCAATACGCCCAGCATTCGCGTCCGAAAGCAGCCCGTCATCCGGCGGCGACGGCTGAAGTTCATCCGTCGCCCACCAACCAGTTGCTGCGGCCGGCCGACGCGCCCAAGCCGCGTCTGCCGGAAGTTTTGAACAAACAATTTTTGCAACGGCTGGACGAGGAATTGCATCTCGCAACGAACCAGCATGAGGCGATTCAAAAAATCATCGGCGACGGCCAGAACCAGATGCGCAAAGTGATCCAGGATGCGCGGCTGGAAACCCGCGAGCAGCTCACGCCGGAACAGCGGAAGAAATTTGATGAACTGGTGAAACGCCCGTTTCACAAGCCCATCTTTGGCACGAATGCGCCGGCCGCTTTGCCGCCCGCGACCAATGCGCCGGCCAATTGAACTTCACTCGGCGTCAATGACGGTGCTGATCTTCTTGCGCAGTTCCTTGTTCACCGAATTCACCGAACGGTTCGCGTCCACGATTTCGAAGCCGTAAGTTTTTTGCAGCGTCTTGAAGGCGTTCTGCATCGCGGCCTGATATTTCAGGAAGCTGTCGAATACATCGCGCGAGAGGCCGAGGTCCATGCCGCTTTCCCAATAATCCAGCGTTGCATTTTTCGCGAGATTGCGCTGGACGAGTTCTTCGGGTTCGACGGACAGATAAAAAACCGCGTCCGGTTCGAGCGCGATGCCGTAAAGATTTTTCAACCATTTTTCGTCCATGCCGCGCACCATGTCGCGCGCCATCAGCGTGTAAATGTAACGGTCGGCCAGCACGATAAAACCCGCCTTGAGCGCGGGCAGAATGATGTTTTCCAACTGGTCGGCAAAATCCGTCGCGTAAAAAAGTCCCAGCGTCGTGCGGCTCAAGACGTTTCCTTCCTGCGCTTTGTCGAGTTCGGCGCTGACGAGCGTGGAGCGTTTCAGGCCGACCTGCACGGTCGGCCGGCCGCTCGTTTCGAGCCAGTTCACGAGTTCGACGATTTGCGTGGAACGGCCCGAACCGTCCGCGCCCTCGACGACGATTAATTTGCCGCCGAGTTCTTCGGGTTTGACACGCGGAATGCCGTGACCGTAAAAACGGCGGGATTTTTTGGGGTTCATGCGGCTTTGTCTTCTTCAAGTTCGTGAGTTTCGCGGTCGCCCGACAAGGACGGCGGCAACGGCAGCGGACTGCGGCGTTTGAATTTTTTCAAATCAATCCGTTCGCTGACGAGCTTGCGGACGATGACCTGTTGTTTCTCGATATTGACATTGGCGTCCATCGTGACGAAATCGAACTCCTTGCTCATCGCCAGGTATTGATCGAGGATGCGGCCCTGAAAAATTTTGAAACTTTCGTAGGGATCGGTCGAAAGCCGCAAATCCATGCCTGCCTCGAAAAATTTCAATTTTGGCCGGCCTTCCAGAATGCGGCTCAACGACACTTCCAAGTCCGCCTTGAAAAACATCGTGAGGTCGGGCCGCGCGGCGAAACTGTAATTGCCGCGCACCCAGTCGGGCGGGCAGCCGCGCGTCACGTCGCGCGCGAACGCCGTGAAAATATAGCGGTCACACAGCACGATGTAACCTGCGCGCAGCAACGGGACGAGATGCCGTTCGTAGCGGTCGGCAAAATCCGTCGCGTGAATCAGGCTGAACGTGGTCGGCGTGAGCAGCTCGCGTTTTTTGCCTTTGCTGGTGGCGGACTTGACGATTTTGGACGAGTTCCACTCGCTGAAATAGACCTTGATACCCTCGGCTTCGAGCCAGCGTTTGAGCAGGTAAATCTGCGTGGACTTGCCCGAACCGTCGAGACCTTCGACGGCGATCAGCCGGCCCGGAAAATTTAATTCGGCAAATGATTTCATGCATTGCGCTAGGCGCGTTTTTCTAATTTAGCGAAAAAGGTGTCGGTCACAAGCCCAACTTGATAACACAATTTTGTCATCGCATTGTTAAAATCAGGTTACAAAACCGGTGCTTTAACCATCGCTTGTGAAAAAAATCACAAATTTGAACTTGCCGGTTTTTTAACCGGCGGCTAGGCTTTCGCTACGCTTTTTTAGCGCAAAAATTTTAGAAAATGCAGACCCAAAGCGAATACGGCTACAATTCAAAAGTAGAAGGCGACGTCGTCCTGACGACCGTTGATGCTGCGCTCGCCTGGTTCCGCAAAAATTCCGTCTGGCCGATGCCGATGGGTCTGGCCTGTTGCGCGATTGAATTGATGGCCGCCGGCGCGAGCCGTTTCGATATTTCCCGGTTTGGTTCCGAAGTCATGCGTTTTTCGCCGCGTCAGGCCGACTGCATGATTGTTGCCGGCACGGTCACTTACAAGTCAGCCGGTTTTTTAAAACGTATTTACGACCAGATGGCCGAGCCGAAATGGGTCATCGCCATGGGCGCGTGCGCCTCAACCGGCGGGATGTATCGCAGTTACGCCGTTTTGCAGGGCGTGGATAAAATTGTTCCGGTGGATGTCTATATCGGCGGCTGCCCGCCGCGTCCCGAAGCGGTGCTGGATGCGCTGATGAAAATCCAAAAGAAAATCGGCACACAACCCATTTTGCGCAAAACCGTGCTCGCAAATGCACTCAAGCTAAATGACTAATTTCTAAATCCGAATGACTAAAGAATTCCAAATGACAAATGACGAATGTAGCTGCCGCGCGTGCGGCGAAATCATTCGTCATTCGGGCTTCGTCATTCGTTCGACATTAGGTTTTAGTCATTCGTCATTCTGAAAAATGTCCGCCCTCGAATCCGCCAACAAAATCAAGGCCAAGTTCGGTGAC
>DMQW01000226.1:0-3917 GCA_003455565.1 Limisphaerales bacterium | reverse complement strand
GATGCGGAACAGATTTTTGAAGTTTGCAATTTTGCCAAGCGCCAGTTGGGTTTCGATTATCTCGTGGACATTTCCAGTGTAGATAATTACGGCGAAGACCCGCGCTGGACGGTGATTTATGAGCTGCGTAGTCTCGCGAACAACGTGGAATTGCGCCTCAAAACCGACGTGAGCGAGGAAAAATCCGAACTGCCCAGCGTTCTCGGCGTCTGGCGCACAGCCAACTGGCACGAGCGCGAAATTTACGACATGATGGGCATCCGTTTCAGCGGCCATCCTGATTTGCGCCGCATTTTGATGTGGGAAGGTTATCCGTATTTTCCGTTGCGCAAAGATTTTCCTCTCGCCGGCAAGCCGACGGATTTACCCGGCGTGGCGTTCACCCAAATTTCACCGATGGAAGGCGGCCCGTTTGTGACTTTGCCTAGCAGTGCTGACGCGATTTCCCGCGAACCGCGCGTTCGTAATCCCGAAGAATAATTTTCATGGCCACTGTTCAAGACATTGAAATTCGCGATTCCGCCGCCCGCACGGCTGCGGCAGTGGAAGAGCTTCAGGACATTCCAGGCGAGAAGATGGTCTTGAACATGGGGCCGTCGCATCCGGCCACGCACGGCGTGTTGCGCATCGTGCTGGAACTGGACGGCGAGGTCATCACCAAGGCCGATCCGGACGTGGGTTATCTGCATCGCGGCGACGAAAAAATCGCCGAGAACATGACCTACACCCAGTTCATCCCTTACACGGACCGGCTGGATTATCTCGCGCCGCTGGCGAACAACGTCGCCTACGCGCTGGCGGTTGAAAAACTTCTCGGCATCCACGACAAACTTCCGCCGCGCTGCCAATACATCCGCGTGATGTGCGCGGAACTGGCCCGTATTTCCGCGCATTTGCTCGGTCTCGGCGCATTTGCGATGGACACCGGCGCGGTCACGGTTTTTTTGCTGACATTCACCGAGCGCGAAAAAATTTACAATCTGGCCGAAGCCGCCAGCGGCGCGCGGCTCACGACGAGTTATACGCGCATCGGCGGTCTGATGCGCGACATTCCGCCGACGTGGTGCGACCAGATCCGTCAGTTCCTCAAGGAATTTGCCGTGGCGCTCGCCGAAGCGGAAACCTTGCTCACGCGCAACCGCATCTGGGTGGATCGTCTGCGCGACCTCGCCGTCGTCTCGAAGGAAATGGCGATTGATTACGGTTTGAGCGGCCCGAACCTGCGCGGCAGTGGCGTGGATTTCGATTTGCGCAAGGCGCAGCCGTATCTTTGCTACAAGGATTTGGACTTCGACATTCCCATTGGCGCCGTTGGCGATTGTTACGATCGCTATCTCGTCCGCATGGAAGAAATGCGCCAGAGCATGAGAATTTTGGAGCAGTGCCTGAATAAAATTCCCGGCGGCGCAGACAACAAGACGAAGGAGCCGGTCAACGTGGCTGATGGAAAAATCACCTTGCCGTCGAAGCAAAAAGTTATGTCGAGCATGGAGGAATTGATCCATCAATTCATGCTCGTGACGGAAGGCGTGAACTGTCCGCCCGGCGAAATTTATTTTGGTCATGAAAATCCGAAGGGTGAACTGGGTTTTTACATCAACAGCAAAGGCGGCGGCACGCCGTATCGCCTAAAAATCCGCGCGCCCAGTTTTGTAAATTTGAGCATTCTGGGTGAATTGCTGCCCGGCTGCATGATCAGCGATGTGCCGGTCGTGCTGGGTTCACTCGACTTTGTGATGGGAGAAAGCGACCGATGAGTTTCCAAGCCACACCCGAACTGGAAGCGGAAGTGAACGAATTGATTTCGCACTATCCCGTGAAACGCGCCGCGTCGCTCATGGTGCTGCACGCGATCCAAGAAAAGTTCGGCTGGATTTCGTCGGAAGCGGTGCAGTGGACGGCCAAGAAGCTGGAACTCCAGCCGATCAACGTCTTTGAGATCCTGACGTTTTATCCGATGCTCCGGCAGCAGCCGATGGGCAAGTATCAGATCAAGGTCTGCCGCACGTTAAGCTGCGCGCTCGGCGGCGCGTATGAATTGCACCAACATTTTTGCGAGAAGCTCGGTCTGGACGCTCACAAGCATGGTCCGCAGACGACGAAAGACGGCAAGTTCACGGTTGAATTTGTTGAATGCCTCGCGAGCTGCGGCACCGCGCCGGTGATGATGGCCGGCGATAATTTTTACGAAGGTGTCACCCACAAAAAGGCCGACGAAATCGTGGGTGGCTGCAAATGAAAAGGCCCGGTCTTTATCTTGAAACGTCCGTGGTGAGTTATCTCACGGCGAGGCCGGCGGCGGATTTGAACACGGCGGCGCATCAGCAAATCACGACCGAATGGTGGGACACGAAGCGGAAGAATTTTGACATTTACATTTCAAAAGTGGTGATGAAAGAAGCGGCGGCCGGCGATGTGGAAGTTGCGGCGCGGCGGCTCAAAATTTTGAAGCCGCTGCGGATGTTGCCGTTCAACCGCGACGTGATGTTGCTCGCGCAGGATTTTGGGAAAACCGGTTGTGTTCCGGCGAAGGCGGCGGACGATGCGATTCACATCGCGCTGGCGGCGGTGCATGGCTTGCATTTTTTGCTGACCTGGAATTGCACGCACATCAACAATGTGGCGACGATTGAGGAAATCCGAAGAGTTTGCGAGCATCATGGCTGCGCGTGTCCGGTCATTTGCACGCCCGACGAATTGATACGAATTTGAGTTATGAGAAAAGACCCGATCATCATGGAGTTGCGACAAATTCGCGACGCGCACGCGGCCAGGTTCCATTACAACTTCGGTGCCATCGCGGCAGATTGGTTGAAAGAAGAAGCCGCCGCAAAACGCGCGGGCCAGAAGTTTGTGGATTTGTCTGCAAAAAAGCCGCGCCACCGTCGCGGAACATCGCCCAAAACGGCCAAAATTTGATGCAATTCGTAAATCGCAAATCTGAAATCGTAAATGACGAGTGGTTGCCCGACATGGATTTGAACCATGACAAACAGATTCAGAGTCTGTTGTGCTACCGTTACACCATCGGGCAAGACGGGCGCACTAAACTAGAGAATTTTGACGGAGAGTCAAGACGCGGAACCCTCATTAACACCGGACTTCAGTCCGGTGTGTCACGAGTTGGGCGAACACAAAACCGTTTTAACGGTTTGGCTGGCTTCGGAGAAACCGTTGAAACGGTTTCAGGCGGCGGCGCATTTTTCACCGGGCTGAAGCCCGGTCTTAATGAGAATTCTCATTTCGCACTTTGCTGATATGGCGCAAGAATACAAATTGATTTTGAAGCACGCCGATGAACCCGGTTACACACCGGACATCGAGTGCTATTTGCGTCATGGCGGCTATGATGCGCTCAAGAAGGCGCTCGCCATCCAGCCAAAGGATTTGGCCGATGGAAAAAAACTTTCCGGCCCGGAACAGATCCGTCAGGACGTGATGACCTCAGGCCTGCGCGGTCGCGGCGGCGCGGGTTTTTCCTGCGGACTCAAATGGAGTTTCGTTGACCGCAAGAGCGGCAAGCCGATTTATCTGATTTGTAATGCGGACGAATCCGAGCCGGGCACATTCAAGGATCGTCAGATCATGCACAAGGATCCGCATCAGTTGATCGAAGGCATGATCATCTCGTGCTTCGCGAACGACGTGAAGCTCGCCTACATTTACATCCGTGGCGAAATGCCCGAAGGCGCGAAGATTTTGAACCGTGCCATCAAGGAAGCCCGCGAGAAAAATTTCCTCGGCAAAAACATTCTCGGCACCGGTTACGATCTGGAAATTTACGTCCATCGCGGCGCGGGCGCTTACATTTGCGGCGAGGAAACCGGCCTCATCGAATCGCTCGAAGGCAAGCGTCCGTATCCGCGCATCAAGCCGCCGTATTTTCCGGCCGTGCTCGGTCTGTGGATGTGCCCGAC